>CALHXF010000188.1 GCA_938040095.1 uncultured Caulobacterales bacterium | reverse complement strand
GTTACCAACAGCGGTATTTATAAAGGGATTGTTGAACCCAGCACACTCTGTTCTTGGTTCATCCCTGCAATTTATTTGTTCCCCATAGAGATCATAGAGGCCAAGTAACTTTTTCATGTCCTCGCCGCCCAGATTAAATACGCTCAAAAGCGTGTCACGTTGCTCACGGACAGGCCCTTCGGTTGGACTGCCAAAATGCTTCATCGTATGCAGGGCTTGCAACTCAACCAAAACATCCTCAAAATTGGCGGGATTCGTCGCCGGTAATGGTGGTTCGTACCCTTCGTTGTCAGGAATGATTCCATTTTCAACAGCTGTATTTTCAATCAGAAATTCGCGTTCACACAAACCCATCGCCGCATGCGGCACAGCCTCATACGGGTCCGCAATTGGACTACATTCGCCCTTTGAATGTGGCTCAACCTCGCCCTGTACGCCACCCACCGCGCAGAAAGATGTCGCGACAGGTTTGAACAGGTTTTTCTCCGCGAGGATTGCCGAGCCCGATGTAGAATTGGCATGTACCGAACAATTATTTGCAACAAATTCCAAATCGGAGTCATATGAGATTGCGCCATCAGCGTCTTCCGATAACGCCAGAACACAAATTGTATTGTCGGTTGAGAATGTCGCTGCACTGGCTTCGGCGATATCTTGGTCACCAATCCCAATGATGTTCCCAAATACCAGGTTCAGCGTGCCTTCTGCAACCAAACGCACTTCTTCTGTTGTGACGGATGGTGTCAGAGTGATTTCCAAATCGCCATTGTAATTGGAGGTAAAATGCGTCGCGGCATATTCATCTTTTTCGTCGAGTTGGATGGCATTGTTATTTGCCGCCGCCAAAACCGCCGCGTCCAGCGCGCTGGAAATGGAACTGCGTTCTTTCGTGACCCTTGAATAATCAATCGCGGCCGACATGCACGCCAATAGCGGTAACGCTGCCAAGGCGAAAATAACGCCGATTTGCCCGCTCTCATTCGAGAGAAAATTTTTGCCCACATATCCCATGCGGCGAAGTATAGCAGGCCAGAGCTTTAAGCTCTGCCAAGGAACTTCATTAATTTCAGGTAAAGGTTTGATCCCGAGGGATCAGAATTTCATCCCACTATCGAGTCAAGCGAGCACCGTCTTCTGAGCGGGGTTGAATGGGCGGTACATTCTCCGATTGATGATCCACACTCACAACCATTTTTGCACCTGCAGTTCCACCAATGTGTAATTTGTCAGCGATAAACCCTGTCGCGGGGGCCATTGACCCCACTGATGTACCCTGCCCGCGAATTTCTAATGTTTGTTCTGGCAAGTAAACGACGCCTGTGACCTTTAATGATCCGCCACCAGAAACAAGGCTGCGTTGCGTGTCGACCGTGCGATTACCGGGCTCTGATTTATCAACGGCCTCCATAACAGCAAGGCCCTTGCGTGCACCGGAATTCGGCGCTCTCAAGGATAGTTGCGCTTGGCTTTGAATATTCAGGACAGCGCCCTCGCCGGCCAAAACAAAAGTGACGCCTTCTGCAACCGCCTCTGCCCCATTGATGAAGCTTAATGGGCCATCTTTGATTATATATTCGCCAGGTAGAAAATCGACGTCGATGCCATCGATTGTCAGACCGCCGCAGAACGTTCCGGGTTTGATATCCACATAACTGCCCGTGCGGTTTTCGGAGACTTGTAACGTTCGGCTTGCATCGGTGTCATAAACAGGGACCGTTGCAAAAGAAAAGAAATCATCAACAGCCGCCCGCAAAGACTGCGTCTGCTGAAAGACGGAAAATGCAGAGGCCAGACGTGCCTCAAATAGGTCACGTTGCATTTGCATCAACACGTCCGAACCCACAATGGACTCATCTTTTAGGACAATTAAATCGCTTTTCGGAACCGTACACGCAGAAGGAATGATCGGTGCAGGCGTCGATGCGTAAGGGTCATCGAGAGTTTTACACTCGCCTTTGGCATAAGGCAGAAAATCGCCATAGGCACCGCCAACGGCACAAAATGATTTTGCCTCTGGCGCGTAAGACGCCGTCGAATAAATAGCACTACCATTTGACGAATTTGAATAGACCGAACAACTTGGTGATGCGTAATTTATACCGCCATCAAACAAAATGGATCGCGCATCCGTCTCGTTCAAAGACATCAAACAAATTGTATTCTCTGTCGCGATCTTCGCAGCGCTACGCGCGCCAACAATAGGGTCATCCATCCCGATCAATTGACCAAAGGATAATTCGATCGTGCCATTTGCAGCCAGTACAACTTCGCTTTCCTCAATGACGGCCGTCAGCGTTAGATCGGCCCGACCATCGTAATTGGCTTCGAAAAAGGCCTTCGCAAAGGCATCTTTTTCGTCCAATGGAATTGCGTTATTATTAACCGCGGCGATAACTGCCGCATCGAGAGCACCTTTGACAGATTGTTTCTCGCTCAAGACACTTGAGAAATCTATGGATGCGGAAACTAGACCCAGCAGAGGTACAGCGACCAATGCAAAAATCACAGCCACTTGGCCGCCTTCGTTTGATTTAAAATTTCGGCGCAAGTATCCCACGCGCAATAAGATACTACCTACGGGTTTAAACTTACCCAAAAAATGGCGTTAACAAAACCTAACCTATTTGGCCCGATTGGCTGTCACTTGAATGTTTAATTTCACGCCCGTTGAGACCCACTCGTCGGTATTCCACGGATCTGATCCCACATTCCATGTCGTCCGATCAATCGTAACAGCGCCATTCATGACAGCATGATTGCCCTCTACACTTAGCGTGAACGGCAGATCGACAGGCGCGCTCTTCCCTTTTAAGGTCAGATTGCCTTTCGCGAGGTAGCCGTCACCGTCACGCAAAATTTGGTCGGATATAAAAATGGCTGTTGGGAATTTCTTTACTGAAAACCAGACTTTCGCAGGTAGGGTCGAATTGCGATCGCGCGAACCCGCGTCAACACTGCCCAGAGGAATAGAAATCTCAACGCGGCCCGTTTCTGGCGCGTCAGGGTCAAAGGCGATATCGCCCGTAAATTCCGTAAATGATCCTGTGAAATCCTGACCCTCTTGTTGCGCTGTGAATTGAATATGAGAGCCTTCAGCCACAATATCCCAATTGGCCTCAGCTATTTTTTGTGGCGCATCAATTTGTGCGGCATTTTCAGAAGACGTCACCGTCTGATCAGCAACCGCATCGACGGATTGAGTCTGAGATTGCGCCTCAGAGCAGCCACTACTTAGCAAAGCGAGCATTGCAACAGAGGCGATAAGGAAAGGCTTCATATATGTTTTCATGTTTTGATTACGCAGGGTTTCGCAACAAAGCGCAAATTAAATTTCCGTGATTGCAGTTTTTTACGGGGCCGTGCATCCATAGGCCACCTTCGTGACGTCTACAGGGTATAGAGATCAAAAGGAGACATCACTATGGAAGACGTACTTGTACCCATCGCATTATTCGCGATTGCCCCCCTCATCGTTTGGGCGGTTGTCGCCTATCGATACAAAACCAAAAAAGCCGTCATGAACCTGTTGGAAGCCATGACCCAAAAAGGTGAAACCATTTCGCCCGCAACCATCTATGCACTGGGCATTCGCCCGCGCAGTCGACATGCTGACTTGCGGACGGGCATCATTTTGATCGCTCTGGCTTTGGCGTTTTTCGCATTGGGAATTCTTATCGCTGAAGAAGACGCCATTCGTGGCCTCAGCGGAATCGCGATGTTCCCCCTCCTAATTGGCGCAGCCTATGTGGGCCTTTGGGTGTTTATCGGGCGCAAATCCCCTGAACCCGTGCTCTGACCGCGCGTTATTCTAAAAGCGCCTAAATTTGATACAATTGTCCGCACCCATCAAGGTGCGGTTCGCGCCTTTCTGCGCAGGCTTTGCAGGAATTCGTCTCTCGCCGATGATTTGGCGCAGGACACATTCATCAAAGCCCATGCGGCGTTGAACGATCTGGCTGACCCTGAAAAAATTCGGAGTTGGTTGTTCGGGATCGCCTATCGCAGATTTTTAGATCACGCGCGTAAAGCCAAACGACGCCGTGAACTCTCGCAACAGCAGGTCGTGCCAGACCCTGTTGCGGGGCCCTCGGGCCAAGCCTTGGATGTCGAACGCGCGATGGATACGCTCACCCCGGAATGTCGCGCCGTTGTAATGTTATGCCTGTTGCACGGTCTGACCCATTCGGAAGCGGCAACCGCGACAGCCTTGCCGCTCGGCACCGTCAAAAGTCATGTGAACCGTGGCAAAGCAAAATTGCGAACTGTGTTGGCGGATTATGCACCGCCTCAAAAATCTGATACACGTCAAAATCAAAGCAGAGGATTGTCATGACACATGATCAAAATGAAGATGCAGAGTTTGCGTCCCTCTTACGCGTCTATGCGGCCCCTGTTGCCGATGCGGGATTTACCGTTTCGACCTTGGACCGCATTGAGTCGCGATCAGACCTGCGCATGCCCGTCCTGATTGGGGCCGCCTGTATTGGGGGAGCTATCGCTCTGAGCCAAATGCCGAGCCTGTTGACGCTCGCAAGTCATTTTACCGTACCTGTTGTTCAACCCTACGTTTCAACCGCACTCGGTCTTTTAGGCTTTGTTGCATGGGCCGCTCTTGATAAGGCTTGGTCTGACGCTGTTTGAATAACTTCGAATGGCATGGATTACAGGAGCCTACATGCCTTCACCATATCTCGCCCTGCCGGGCCAAGCGTTCAGCCTTGCGGATCGCCCGACCGAGGTTGATGTTTACCCTGACAAATCGGCAGCGAAAGCCGCAATCAAAGAAAATGCTATAGCGATTTCTGATCTCAGCCATCGGCTTTATGGCGAAGCTGATCGTAAAATTTTGATTGTTCTGCAGGGTATGGATACGTCGGGTAAAGACGGAACAACATCGTCAATCTTTCACCGCACACCGCCGCTAAATGTAAATGTCGCGAGTTTCAAAGCCCCGACGAAAACAGAACTGGCGCATGATTATCTCTGGCGCGTCCATAATGTTGTGCCGCGTAAGGGGCAGATCACAGTATTCAACCGCAGTCATTATGAAGATGTACTCGTCGTTAAAGTTAAAAACTATGCCAATGCTGAAACGGTCGAGCAACGCTACGCGCAGATTAATGATTTCGAACGCCTCCTCGTGGAAACCGGCACAACAGTTCTAAAATTCATGTTGAACATTAGCCATGAAACGCAAGGTGAGCGCCTGCGGGACAGGTTAGTCAATCCGGAAAAACTCTGGAAATTCAATCCGGGGGATCTGGATGATCGCGCGCTCTGGCCTGAGTTCATGGACGCCTATGAAACTATGGTCCGACGCACATCAACCGATCATGCGCCGTGGTATGTCATTCCGTCGGATTCAAGAAAAACACGGGGCGCTATCATTTCAGGGATTGTGCGCGAGACATTAGAGAAAATGAACCCTCAATATCCTGACCCAGGTTACGGGCCTGACGATTTTGACATCTGATACCTCCCTCAAAACAACGGAGATATCGCTGGCGCAGGATGATATCTATGGACCTGTTCCACGTGGAACAAACCGTGGACACGTAAGGCAGGTTTTTCGTAAAGCTTTTAACGGTTTTGTTTGGGCTGTTTTGTTGGTGCATCTATATGCGCTCGCCTTGCGCGTTGTGCCTGTTCCAGGAACGGTTTTGATGGTGCAGCGCGCCATTGCAGGTGAAACGATCCGCAAGGACTGGACTCCGCTGGAAAAAATGTCCCCTCATCTGCCGCGTGCCGTTATGGGTGGGGAGGATTCTAAATTTTGCGAACATCGCGGGATCGACTTTCAAGCGATTGAACAGGCCCTATCTGATAATGCAGAAGGCAGTCGCCGCCGTGGCGGGTCGACGATCACGCAACAAACCGCCAAGAATGTCTTTCTCTGGAACGGGGGTGGCTATGCCCGTAAAGCCATCGAGGCGTGGGCCGCGCTCTACATTAATACCGTCTGGGGTAAACGCCGCACGATGGAAGTCTATTTGAATGTCGCAGAATGGGGCGACGGTATATTTGGCGCAGAGGCCGCCGCGAAAGCCCGTTTCGGAAAATCTGCCAAAGACCTCACCGCAGGCGAAGCGGCGCTTTTGGCAGCCGTCCTGCCAAGCCCAAATAAATGGCGGGTTGATCCGCCAAGTGCATTTGTGAACAGGCGCGCAGACACCCTCATGCAACGTGCGGAAATAATCCGCACGAGCCGTTATGATGCCTGCCTTTTAGCCTCCTAGAGGACGGCCAAGATCGCTTCGGCTAGGCGTGGGATATTTTCGGAATTTGCGCCCGCAATATTGATGCGTCCGCTATCGGTCATATAGATCGAATATTCCGCGCGCAGCTTCCGCGCTTGATCCACAGAAAGCGGCAAGGTTGAGAACATACCATTTTGGTCGATCACAGCCGCCGCCATAGTTTCACCGCCTTGCACATTTAGCGCGTCTGAGAGCTGCTTGCGCAAGTCCCGCATACGTTCGCGCATTTCGGTCAGCTCTTCGACCCACATTTTGCGAAGGTCAGCATCACCCAAAATATCGGCCACAAGCTTCGCGCCGTGATCTGGCGGCATAGAAATAATCTTCCGCTGAATAGACCCGAGTTGTGACCGAGCAATCGCGGCAGTATCTGTGTCTTTACAAACAACAGCAATGAGCCCGACACGTTCTTTGTAGAGTGCAAAGTTCTTAGAACAGGACGCTGCGATTATAACTTCGGGACAAATATCGATAACTTTGCGAAGACCATAAGAATCCTCAATCATGCCACGACCTAAACCAAAATAGGCGAGATCGACATATGGCGTTAGGTCTTTAGCTAACATGAAATCAGCGAGCTGGTCCCACTGCGCGGGCGATAAGTCTGCACCTGTTGGATTATGACAACACCCATGCAGCAACACCACATCACCCGCTTTGGCCTTGGCATCCAAATGCGCCAACATGTCGTCAAAATCGACGCCCAATGTTTCGCGATTATAATATGGGTATTTGCCCATCTTCAGCCCCGCGGAACTGATGAGTGGAATATGGTTCGCCCATGTTGGCGTCGACACCCAAACCGTCGCATCTGGCGCGGCAGATTTAATAAGCTCTGCACCCAGACGTAATGCACCCGAACCACCCGCGGCTTGCGCACTCGCAATACGGTCTAGAAGGTCATCTTCAATCTTACCCGCATCGCCACCCAAAATAAGGTGCAACATAGAATGGCGAAAATCATCATTCCCGCGAATTCCGACATAAGACTTCGTTGTCTCTGTTTCCCACAGCTGTTTCTCGGCGGCTTTGACAGCGCGTAGGATCGTCGTGCCGCCTGCTTCGTCTTTATATACGCCAACGCCCAGATCAATTTTATCGGGGTTCGTATCGGCTTTGCATTGCTGCATGAGGGCGATGATAGCGTCTGGCGCACGCGGGACGAGATATTCGAACATGATGAAAATGTGTTCCTGTGAGAGTAATATAGCCCCGTTAACGGATTTTGGGCGGTTCCGCTACTGCTCTAACTGATTCTGTGAGATATTTTCCGTTGCCTTTAGCTTAATGGCGCGGAACAAGGCGCACAGATAGAATTTCGCCCGAAAACGGGCAAGGGGAAGACCATGGAAAAGTTCAATTCAATGATGGAAGCCATGAATGGCTTCGTCTGGGGACCACCTATGATGGTCCTGCTTCTGGGTGTTGGCTTTTTCCTCACCGTCGGATTGAAATTCATTTCCCTGACAAAAATCGGTTACGGCTTCCGTCAGCTTTTCAAAAAACGGTCTGGTGAAGCGGATGAAGGTGATGTGTCGCCATTTGCAGCCTTGATGACCGCATTGTCCTCTACCGTCGGTACAGGTAACATCGCGGGCGTTGCGGCGGCCATCGCCATCGGCGGACCGGGGGCGGTTTTCTGGATGTGGGTTACGGCGATCCTCGGCACGGCGACCAAATTCGGCGAAGGCGTGTTGGCCGTTCGATATCGTGAAATTGATGCCAATGGGAACCGCGTAGGCGGTCCGATGTATTACATCAAAAACGGCCTCGGCCCGAAATGGATGTGGCTGGCAGCGGCATTTGCCTTTTTCGGTATCATCGGCTCCCTGTCGACAGGTAACGCAGTTCAGGCCAACTCCATCGCCGATGCTTTGAAAAGCGAATATAATTTCGACCCTCGCATTGTTGCAGTTATTCTTTCCATCTTAGTCGGTGGCGTCATTTTTGGCGGCATAAAGCGTATTGGTGCGGTCGCCTCTAAGCTCGTACCTTTCATGGCGGTTATTTATATATCCGCAGCCCTGATCGTGATTGCCGCCAATATATCTGCTGTTCCAGCCGCTTTTGGCCTGATTTTTAAAGGCGCATTCGGTATGCAAGGCGCTGGTACAGGCATTACCATCGGCCTGATGATGTTGGCGATGCAAAAAGGCGTCGCACGCGGATTGTTCTCTAATGAGGCAGGCCAAGGCTCTGCCCCAATCGCACATGCCGCCGCGCAGAATAATGATCCCGTCAACCAAGGCATCATCGCCATGTTGGGTACGATCATTGATACGCTTATCATTTGCACCATCACCGCCCTCGTCATTTTGACGTCAGGTGTCATGAGCGCAGATTGCTTGGCCAATCCCGGTATTCTTGAATTGCTCGAAACGGGCAAAACGCCAGCAGGCTGTGAAATCGGTGTGCCCCTTACAGCGCAAGCCTTTGACTCCGTGCTTGTCGGTTTCGGTGCAGACATCGTGACGATCTGCCTGTGTATCTTCGCCTTCACGACAATCATTGGTTGGTCTTATTACGGCGAACGTTGTGCGGCTTTCATCTTCAAGGAAAAATCCATTCCAGTTTTCCGCGTCTTCTGGATTGTAGCAGTCTTCGCTTCGACCTATGCGTTGTCCTTTGAGACAGGTGATGACAACCTCGTCGTCGCGACGTTCTGGCTTATCGCGGATAGTTTGACAGGCCTCATGGCTGCGCCGAACTTGATCGCGCTGATCTTGCTTTCACCCGTTGTCTTCAAATTGGCGAGAGAGTATTTCGACAAAGACAAGATCGCGAATGATGGTTTGATTGACCAAGACGACCTCAAATAATGTCGGAAGACGCAACAACGCATACATCTGAGGCGGGCGTTCCGTCTCAGAAAAAGCTACCGGTGTGGATCGATTTCGGTCCGCTCTTGCTGTTTTTCGCAAGCTTCATGTATTGGAAGCGCGCCAACCCAGATGAGGCCATGATTTGGGCCGCAGGGGTTCTAGCTGTCACAGCAACGCTAGCGCTGATTTATGGCTGGATTAAATATCGGCATACCTCACCACTTTTGATTTTTTCAACAGTCGTTATAGGCGGCGTGGCATTATTCGCAGCAGTCACTGGCGATAAACGCGCCATTTATATGAAACCGACAATGGTCAATTCCTTGTTCGGTATCGCCGTCATTGGTGGCGTGTTGATAAAGAAGAATGTCATCAAAATGATGATGGGAAGTGCCTTTGAATTGCCTGATGCAAAGTGGAAAACATTCGCGATCCGCTGGGGTTTATTTTTCTTTGCTATGGCCATTTTGAACGAAATCATCTGGCGAACACAGACGGAAACTTTTTGGGCCAGCTTCAAAGTGTTCGGCTTCCTGCCACTCACAGTCCTTTTTACAGCTTCGCAAATCCCGTTTTTGACCAAATATGGAACGATGAAAACAGATTAGGATTTTACTAACCATCTCGCTGTGGGGGGATTGCCATGCCTCCCGTAAACTGCGACACGGCGCCGCAGTCGGGGGATGATTCGACGATAAGACGACGACGTGAGTGGGGCAATGCAATCAGATTTACCTTGGAGCGGCTTTCC
>CALHXF010000187.1 GCA_938040095.1 uncultured Caulobacterales bacterium | reverse complement strand
GTAACGGCGATTGCAGACTCACAATTTGGACAAGACATTTCACCATTTGCTTTGCCTTGGTCACGTGTTTTTAGGGTCGTATGTTTCATGGTAGATCCTTGATGATGATCGGTCGTTTTAAACGGCGAGACAGTGAAATTGTGTGAATTTGGGTTTTCACGGAGCCTGTTCCTGATTTGGCTTCGGCTTCCAGAACCAGTTTTATCTGCGTCGTCGGTTTGTATTTTTCCAGACGTGGGGATGTGAGAAAGCGGACTTTAAAGTCTTCGCCGTCCCGAACCATCATGTCTCTCTCGCCCTCAAACTCCAATGCCGCGCGCGGTTGGGCGCCTAAAGCGACGAGAACCTTAACGTCTTGGCCTTGAAGTTCTTTGGCGAACTTTGGGCGTAGGACATAGGTCACATCCTGCCCGGGGCGGATGACAGCCACGGTAGTTTCGATAACTTCAAAATCGATAAATTTATCGGGAATGACAATTTCTGGCTCGGGCTCAGGGTCCGCTTTTGGAGGCTCAATGAGGGTCGACTTTTGCTGTGCGGCCTGCTGCGAGGTTTCGAGTAAAGATAATACGCCTTGCGGCATGTCGACCTGCTTCAGATGCAATTCGATATTTATATTCCCACTCAGCGGGCTGTCACTATCCGTGCTCTCAGCAAGTTGTCCTAACATCCGCATGCGCCCAGCCGATTTCTCGGGAGCCGTATTAATTTTCAACGCGTAGTTCAGCTTTGCACTTTCAATGGCGACGCCACTGATCGGGAGAAATTGGATTAGCGGAATTTCGACACTTTGCAGCGTGGCCGTTCCATCAGCCTCAACCCGCGCATAGGAGAATTCCAATTTTGAAAGCCCGCGCTGTCCCTTTTCATCCGCTTTGTCAAAAGCGTAAGCTTCTAACAACTCGACATAACGTTCAGAGTTTTGCGCCTCGGCTTCATTCATCGCAATGATGGGCGCAGAGATTAGCTCATAGAGATCAAATTCAGGCATGTTCTCGTCCTTCATTATTTGTTCTTGGGTCTGCGTTTGCGATTTGCAAGTCACTGCCTGCGGTCCCGTTATGGGCATATCGCGCTTGAATAGGGTTCGCGGAGTCTGTCCCCGCGAACCCAAATGTATCATCAGCGTTCTTCACCAGATCAAATGTCATGGATAAAGACGCCATTTGAACCCCGGTGTTTTTAGAGAAATATGACGCAGCATGTGTCTGCGCATTCGACGCCATCTCATCGAATATCGATTTAAGGGTCAACAACGTAAAAGCATCGGGATCCATGGCGGGTCTACACCGGTACGATGCGGAGGTTGATTGGACGAGTTAGTGTTGAAACATCCGTTCCAGTTGTGACAGTGATTGAGATTTCATCGACGAACTCATCCCCTTCTGCCAAATCTTGTGGAAGATCGTCACCGGCAATGAGGTTAATTTTGTAAACCCCATCATCCATGTCGACTCCGTCAAATATTCCATCTGATGCGACAGACGGATCAGATATCTCCGCCATTTTCACAAAGCCATTGGCCGATTGAATTTGAATTTTCGACTCATCCAACGCCGTGACAGGTAGGTTGTTTGCATCATTTACAATTAAGTAAAAAGACGGGGCTGTGACGAATTTTTTATCTTTCGGCAAAGAATAATTCTCAACCAACCCATTCACCTTCGCCTGTAATGTGACGGGCAACTCATGTGTGCCTTGCTGCAAGAACCCGAGAACGGCTTCCATCCCAGCAGGCAAACCCGCTTGAGACGCGTTGACTTGAACGTCCATTGTATATTCGACGGAATATTTGGAATCCTGCGACGCCTTACTATCTTTCTTAGCAGAATAGCCTGCATTCAAACTCGCGCGGAAGCGACGTCCCCGATAGCCCGCCGAACCATTGATATAGCCAGAACTGGCTTTCGATGAACTCGATTGCGAATGCGTCGAGGCCGTAATTTTGGCTTTGAACGCGATATTAATGCCGTCAATGACAATGAACGGGATCGGCACAATTGCGAGGATCGGGACCGTGATACGTCGGGATTGTCCTGAACTATCTTCATAGACAAATTGGACGTTGATGGCTTCTTTCTCGCCATTGACCTCTTGCATACCGACGCGCTGGATAAAGTCGACAGTAGTCTCTGCCGCTTGCGCTTGCGCGTTGATGGCGGCGTTCAGCGGCCCTCCGATGATATTTTCAAAGGGTAGGTTACTGAGTTGGTTTAACGCCTGACTCCCGGCGGCCCCATAGGTTGTCATAATTCACTCCTTTCATGAGTTGAAAGGCATGCGTAGCGCGAGTTTTTACACGGCGGCGTGACCTCGATCACGCCTCTATTTAATTAGCGCCTCATCACGCGTGCACCAATAGACCACCGCGATCAGGGGTAACTGTAGGGCGACGCGAGCCCACAACGCGCCAGAACTCGCCACGCTATCATCGAACCCAATCCCTGCCAGCGCCATGTAGATATTGGCTGGCAAAACCGCGAGTAAGAACAAGCATAACATCACGCCGACATTGGCGCGGAAGTGAGGGCAGAGCAGCATCACGCCCATCCCGATTTCCAGCAGTCCCGTGACCCAGACGATCAGTTTCGGAAACGGCAGAAACGGCGGGACGATCGCGGCGAAGCTCCCGACCTTCACGAAATGCATCACCCCTGCGACGACAAAGAAGAGCGCAAAGATCACGACCAGCGCTGATTTAATTTTATTGATCATGCTCCGCTCTAACCTCCCCTCCGCATAACTCAAACCTATCTTGCCCAAGCTCTCGCTTTCCGCTAACCATTCGTTTTGCAGGAACGCCTCTCCATGCCGCATTTCATCTCCCTTGCCGATATTCCCGCCGCAGAGCTGCGCGCGATCTTGGATGATGCCCATGCCATGAAGGCCGCACGTCATGGCCAACCCAAAGGTGCAACCGACCCAACACCAGCTTTGAACGGCCACACCCTCGCGATGATTTTCGAGAAAGCCTCGACCCGCACGCGCTTTTCGTTCGAACAAGGGATGCGGCAGTTGGGCGGAACGTCCATCGTCGCGGGCGCAGATCAAATGCAGCTGGGTCGCGGAGAGAGCGTCGCCGACACCGCCCGCGTGTTGTCGCGTTTTGTCGATGCGGTCATGATCCGCTCTAACGCTCATGCGACCATCACGGATTTCGCAGCCAACGCCGATATCCCCGTCATCAATGGCCTGTCCGATCACAACCACCCGTGCCAGATTATGGCCGACCTGATGACGCTCGAAGAACGCGGCGTCGACCTCGCCTCTGCCAAACTCGCTTGGATCGGGGATGGCAATAATGTCCTCGCCAGTTTCGTCAATGCGGCGCACGCCTTCGGGTTTGAACTCCGCATCAGCTCCCCCGCGGGCTACCGCTTAGAGGACAATCCCAAAACCGCAGGCCTGATTGCCGCCGCGATCGCCAAAGGCGCACAGATCAAAGACGACCTGTCCCCCGACGCCGCGGCCGACGACGCCGACGCCCTGATCACGGATTGCTGGGTTAGCATGGGCGACACAGATAAAGCGGAACGCCTCGCCGCGCTCGGCCCCTATCAAATCGACGCTGCACGCATGGCCCGCGCCGCAAAAGACGCCATCTTCCTCCACTGCCTGCCCGCTTACCGCGAGCAAGAAATGACAACAGACGTGTTAGAAGGCCCCCAAAGCGCCGTCTGGGACGAAGCCGAAAATAGGCTGCACGCGCAGAAGGCTGTGGTGAAATGGTGTTTGGCATAGTCACAATCCGCAAGCCCCACCTCCGCAAAATTTAGCAAATCGCAATCCCCAATTTGCAAATTGCAAAGGGCTCTCGCATATTTGCAAATCCCAAAAAATTAATACATTGATTTCATTTACTTTTTTACTGGCCCCGAACTTGCGATCCTCTTTGGCATAACTTCAAACAGGAGAGTTCGGGATGAACTTCGCAGCCACACAAAACACCGCCTCACAATACCCCGTCAATTACATCCGAAGTATACATGAAACCTATCATGAGCATGACGCGGTTTTAAAAGATCTCGCACAGGTCACACCGGGCGAAGACGCCGCCGCATCACAGGAAACAGATCTCATGGAGCACCAATTGCTCCAAGGTCAGAACAAATTATTAGAGCTGGTCGCAACCATGAGGCCGTCTAGCTTCAAGGATATTTCGGATATTCTAAAGTTCTGGCATGACGTCGCAATCAAAAGCGTCGCACCCCATGACGTCCGCCTCACCGACGAGCTCGTTTTGGTCGTTCAAAACTATATCACTGAAAACGCCTAGCTTTAGCCACCCTATCGGCGGGTACAGACACCGCCCGCCGAATATCACACCACCATCTTCCCCCACTGCCTGCCCGCCTATCGCGAGCAAGACATGACAACAGACGTCCTAGACCGCCCCAAAGCGCCGTCTGGGATGACGCCGAAAATAGGTTGCAAGCGCAGAAGGCTGTGGTGAAATGGTGTTTAAGTCTCTGAATGAAACTGCTGGAATTTACGACGCCGTTTCCAACCACTTTTTTGTCTAGCAGTTCTTGAAATAGCTCTCGAGGTACTCATGCGCTGACCAATTATTTTGCCTTGTCTTTTGGTTTCCATAAACAGGTGGTCAGCAAAGACGGGCGAAACCCCCTTACACATATATTTGACCACCCCTCCACTTTTTTTAACCTCAACTAAATGCACCGTTCCATCAACTAGGTCGTGACCCAGCAATTTCACCATTCTGTTTTCAACGACACCAATTA
>CALHXF010000186.1 GCA_938040095.1 uncultured Caulobacterales bacterium | reverse complement strand
AACTTGGTTTGTCATGCCACCTGGCACGATTGAAAAGCTTGGAAAACTCTTGAAGCTTTCAGCTTGTGTCAGAAACTCAGAAATTACGCCTTGTACGGTGCCGTCACCGCCTTCGATGATGACGTGGTCAACGCCTTTTGTAGCCGCTTGTGTGACAGCCAAAGGAAGCGAGTCGAAGCTGTTTAGACGCACGATTGTTTCGCCTGTCTCCGTGGCTATAACTTCCAAAGACGAGCCCTTGCTTGCGACACGAGCAGACTGCGGGTTGACGATGAAGAGCCGGGACATGACTGGCTAGAGCGTTTCCGTGCGTAGCAACATGAATGCGCCTGTCAGTCCAAAGAGCATCAAGGGCAGTGCAATCGCAGGCCCAACGGCAAGACCGCCAGAGGCTGCAAATGTTGCCATCGCGCCATCAAATATCAGGAATACAAAGGCCATCGTTATACCGATGATAAGAGTTTTGCTGCCTGTATCTTCGCGACCTGTACGCTGCATGAGCGCCGCACATGCGATTAACATTATGAAGGCCGCTATGGGACGTGTGAGACGATGTGCTCGCCAAAATTTATAAGCGAAGCTCGGCTTCGAGCCGCTATTCCCAGGTTTTGCGAAGTTCCGCATTTCTGACAGGGAGAGATCGCGAGGTTCTGCTGCCAGTCGCGCAATCGTCCGCGGTGTTTGGTTTGTTTCCCAGATTTGTGAACCTGTGATTGGGAGTAGCGGTCGGGATTCACCGTCCGCACCTTTGACCTCTAGCTGTTGAACGCCCGTAAGTTCCCAGTTTGAGCCTGTATATTTGGCTTCTTCAACATCCCAAATGCGTTCGACTGCACCTGTTTCATCGCGAAAGAAAAACCTAAGGTTTGCCAACCCTTCATATCCCAAGCGCTCGGTTGCACGAATGATCTGGCCGCGATCCTCTAACCAGAGAGGGTTGTCTGGTGTGATGTTTTTAAGTTTATACTCGCCAATTCCCCATGCTTGCAGGGAGCGAACCGCGGGAGCCATCGCAATGTCCACGAAGAGAACCGAGACGATCGATGCCCCTATAACAGCAGGGGTGAGAAGCATCACTTGTTTGGTTGCAGAAATCCCAAAGCCAAGAAGGGCGACGAGTTCATGTTGTCGGATGAGCTTTACGAAGGTCATGAGTATTGCAACGACGAGCGTGAAGACAAATATGCGATCGAAAATGACCGGCGCGCGAAGTCCCATGTAACGGAATGTATCTGCAAAACCGCCACCACTTTTTACAATATCGGCCCCGTTGGCGAGACTGTCGAGTAGGCCGATGAGGGCCAAAAAGCCAAAGACCAATGTCAGCCATGTGAAAAGAAACATCTTCGAAATGTAACGGCCAAAACTAAGCATGAGGTGCTGCTCGCGTCTTTTTCGTCACGTTTCGTATAGACGTCAGAATTTCGGTCTTCATGTGGCCAATCCACTGCGAGAATGCCGTCAACGGAGGCTGCCCCATCTTGTAAGCGCTTTTCCAGAAAATGATTGCTGCGAAAATAGAGACAGCAATGATGATCCCCCAAATGCCAAGCCAAGGTGGTATTTTGCCAGCGGCGCCCAAAGTTTGCCCGAATTCCAAAGCTTTTTGCAAAGAGATCAGAAAAACAATTCCAACAAAAAGACCTGCCGAGGAGGGGTTTCGTCCATAGTTTAACCCAAAGGGAACGGCGATGAAGGGGAGTATAAGGAGCAATGCAGCCTTTGAGAGTCGAAGGTGCAAAGTTGCGTTATTTGTATTCTTATCGATGACTTGGGTTACATCCCCCTTGCGATTGGCAAAAAGTTCGCCTGACGTCATTTCACGTTCGTCTTCGCCACGTGCCTTATATTTTTCGACTTCAACGACGCCTGTTATTGATGTTTTTTCCGCGCTTGCCTGACCCGACATGACACCGTTCATGACATGGAAACCTCTGCTTTCTGAGAGGTTCAGGGTCGGGGAGTTTTCAACGACAGTGATCTTACCGACATTTGCGGTCGTGATACGGTATCCTGATTGGGGTTTGGCGTTGTCTGACTGTTGGTCGACCTCTTCATGAATAAAGATGGGTCCAGTCGCACCATCAGAGCCTTCAGTTCCTGCAAAAAAGGTGCGGGAGCCTAATGTTGTAAACGTACCTTCGCGTAGCGCTGCTGTCGCACTTGTTTGCTTAATTTTGAACTCTGTCGCTCGATATTGATACCGTCCAACAGGCTGTAAGTAACCTTCAACGAACATCGTTATCCCCGCGAGGAAGATCGAAATTAAGATGAACGGTTTCGTCATGTGGAACAATGAAACACCTGCGCCGAGCGCTGCCGTCAATTCCGATGACTTTGATAATTTATCGACGGTAATGATTGTGCCCAATAAGAGCGCAATCGGCACCGCAATCCCAAGGTAGTAGGGCAGAAGGTTTACGACCATTCGCGAGGCGTCGCCGCCCGGGTTTGATGAAATTGTCACAATCTCAAATATGCGCAGCAAACGTTCCAGTAGCAGGACGCAGCAGGCGAATATAATCAGGCCGCCAATACTTAGCGCTGCATTCTTGAGGATATATCGATTAAGTCGGCCCATATAACAGGTCTGTGATTACGCCTTTACGCTGGGGATTTGAATTCCCATATTGCTAATGAGGGCCTCATTAGGTCTGTTATTGGTTTAGGAAAATTCTGCCGTGAAATCAAACGTCTATATGCGTAAATTCGCTAACGCTTTCGTCATGATCGCCATGATGTCCGCGTCATCACTCGCTATTGCGCAATCTTCAACCGATGAAAATGGTGAAGCTGTTGTCGTTGAAGCGCTTTCTGAAATCGGAATTGCGACAGGTTTGCGCCTTTATGATCGTGATAAAGCGGACACATGTGTTCCTGGTGCACTCCAAATTCGCGCCAATATCCATAATGTCGTGCCAGGCGGGATTCTTAAACTTGAGCTATTCGGAGAACGGGATTTCCTCAAGAAGAAGGGCAAGTTGCGCCGTATTCGTGTCCCTGCCGAAGCCGGACCGCAGTTGGTCTGCATAAACCTACCTCGACCCGGTGAGTACGCCGTCGTGACGTATCATGATAAAAATGGGGACCGTCGCCTGAAAAAAGCTTGGAATTTCAAGCCTAAAGAGCCGTATGGTCTGTCCAATAATCCTGATATTGCGTCATTACGCCTCCCGAAATTCTCTGAAACTGGATTTGAAGTCCCTATGGCAGGCGCAGATATCGACATCCATTTGGTTGACCTTTCCTAATCATCGCTTGATACCCTCCAAACTTGGACCTGTTTGGGTCAGTTTTGGGGGAGGGGCTGTTGCCAGCTTCGACATCGCAGATTGATATATTGGACGTCGCGACACCTGCACAGGTGAAGCGATTTCTTGATGTGCCCTATGATATTTATCGGGGTCAAAGCGCTTGGGCTCCACCTTTACGGCTAGAACGTAAAGAGCAGCTAGATCCGTCCAAAAATCCTGCTGCGCGCGATCTGGATCGTCAGTTTTTTATTGCCTTGCAAGATGGCAAGGATGTTGGCCGAATCGCCGCGTTTACGAATCCCGCTCACGATACCCACCATGACGCTGAAACTGCATTTTTTGGCTATTTCGACGCTATTGATGATACAGATGTTCTGTCGGCTTTGTTGGAAACGGCTCAGAATTGGGCGAGAACAAATGGACGCAAACGTATGGTTGGGCCTGCGCAATGGGGCGTGAATGAAGAAGTGGGCCTTCTGGTTGACGGGTTTAATGACACAAATGTAGTTCTGATGTCGTACGGGCGTCCGTATTATGCACCCGCTGTCGAAGCCGCAGGGTTTACCAAGGCTGTCGATATGTTGGCGTTCCAAGCAGACCTTAACGTTGGATATCCTCGACCAAAAATCACACAAATGATGGTGGATCACGCCAAAAAATCGAAATCGATAACATGGCGCACGCTGAATCCAAAAGATTTTGATGCCGAAATCGGACGTGCGATGAATATTTTCAATGACGCGTGGTCAGAGAACTGGGGGTTTTTTCCCTTTCCCGATGATGCCATTCAACATCTTGCAAAAGAAATGAAGCCGATCATCGCGCCTGACCGTTTTTGGTTTGGGTCAATCGATGGTGAATTAGCTTCATTTTTATGCCTGTTGCCAGACCTTAACGAATTAGCGGCTGGATTTGACGGAAAACTTCTCCCGTTTAACTGGGCGAAACTGATCTATCGTCTGAAAAAACAAACTGCAAAGCAGGCACGCATTCCACTTATGGGCTTGATGCGTAAACATCATAAGACCCGCAAAGGTCTCGCACTCACGGCGGCACTTTGCGAAGAGTCATTTGAAGCGGCGCGGCAGGCTGGATTTACCCATTGCGAGTTGTCTTGGATATTAGAAGATAATGCCGGCATGGTCGCGATATGCGAACAGGCCAGTGCCGTGCCGTATAAGACGTACCGCATGTATGAAAAACGGATCGGGTAAATGGTTGCAAGTGTATTGATCCTCGCGGGCCAACGCGCCGGTGTCACTGATCCGCTGTGCGACGCCGCCGGTGTGTCACATAAAGCAGAAATTCCTGTTGCAGGTGTGCCAATGCTGCAACGGGTTGTGTCTGCGCTGCGCGATGCCGAACTCCCTGAGCCTTTTTTCGTGTCGGGATATGCGGGTAGTGATTTATCTGAAGTCCCTAGCGGTGATGGCCCCGCCGACAGCGTGCTGCTCGGGCTGGAGGCGGTAGATCAATATCCGTGTCTTGTGACGACGTGTGATCATGCGCTTTTAACGCCAGAAATGGTCCATAGCTTTATCGCGGGCGCAGAGGCTGCGGGCACTGATATTTGCGTGGGGCTTGCCTCTGAAACTGTCATTCAAGGCGACTATCCAGAGACGAAACGCACTTATCTTCGGTTTTCAGATGTGGCCGTTTCTGGGTGTAACTTGTTCTACGTTGCGAATGCTGACGGTTTGAAAGCCATTGCCTTCTGGCAATCTGTTCAACATTTACGAAAAAGTCCGCTGAAACTTGCTCGCAAAGTTGGCGTTGGTATTGGGATAAAATTCGCAGCAGGCCGCTTGAGCCTCGACGGCGCATTTGAATATGCCGCTGACAGGATCGGTATTACAGCCGCACCCGTGCTCTTGCCTTTTGCCGAGGCTGCCATTGACGTGGATAAACCTTCAGACCTTGCGCTGGTGGAAGACATCTTAGGACACCGCTCAGTATGAGCCAAGTTGACCTCACAATAGCCTCCAGTAAATCTGTTGGAAAACGTATCGCCGCAAACACTGGACTTATGGTCGGGTCGAAGGGCTTAGCGGCTGTCTTAGGCTTAGCCAGCCTGATCATTGCAGCCAAGTCGATCAGTATTACCGCTTTAGGCGTGATCTTTTTTCTCCATTCCTATCATTTGTTTTTTGCCCAATTGGCAACCTTCCAAGCGTGGCAAACTATGATTCGTTTTGGGATGGATGATGTCAAAAATAACGACGTAAACAGCCTGTCCCGCCTTATCCAATTTGGATATAAATTGGATGTCGTATCCGCCATCATCGCGTTCATTGGGGCGTTACTT
>CALHXF010000185.1 GCA_938040095.1 uncultured Caulobacterales bacterium | reverse complement strand
GCCGCGGGGATACTCTGGTACCTTTCGGCACAAGGTGGCCTGTCTTGGGGGAATTTCGATACCAAGACAGATGTACTTATCATTTTAGCGGGACCACTCACGGTTTTACCCCTCCTCGCCTTTGCCTTCGCGGCCCGACGCATCCAGCTCTCTACGTTGGGTATCTTACAATATATCGGCCCCACGATGCAGTTCGGCTGTGCGCTCTATTTCGGTGAGCCCTTCACGGTAGCGCATGCATGGTGTTTTGGCTTCATTTGGCTTGGCGTGGGCGTTTTCGCATTTGATGCGATCCGCAAGAGCAGAAAACCTAGGAAGCTTGCTTCCCTGTCATAAAGTCCGTGAAAAGCGATCCACCTGGACTGCCGATAAAAACGCCGAGCAGATACATCGCGAATAGGATTAGAAGTTGTCCAAAGAACAGGTAGACGCCGTCAATCAGCATATTTTGATCTGGCGCTTGCGGTGTAGTTTTCAAATTTTTGCGACGGGCCGAGGCGAAGATAAACGTCGAGAGCAACGCGAGCAGGAAAACAAACCAGACGCGCACGCCCAAATAGCCCGCAACACCGCCAAGTAAAAGTAAGAGATAACCGAGATATTTCATGATGCGCTCCCTGACGGAAATGTGGCAAGATACCAAGAGTTTATTTTCAGACAAGCGTCATCCCTTACAGCCCATCAAGTGACTGTCGACATGCGTGTCCAAATAAAAGGGACTGTCCGCGTGGTCGGTCTCTACGACGGAGGACCGGAATGAAAAAGTGTTTTACGCAAAGGCCGAACGCGTTTGAGTGTCAATCAAACCCGCTGTGCATTTAGGCTAGAGCCCATCTACACGACCACGCGGCGGTGTTTCTCAGATAGCGGCCGGAATTTATATCCTGTCGTTCCAGACAGTTCAGCTCACACTATCAGGCCCCTTAACGCGGGCATCACCCCGCGCGAATAGGCACACCGTCTTTCGAACCAGCTAGCGCAATTTACCAAAGTAAAATGCCCCAGTGCGATGTTTCGAGAAACACTGCACAGCCAATGATCACTTGCCTGTCCCGTGTCCAAAAGAACCCGTGCACACTATCATGGGTTCGGAGTGCGGGGATCATTCTGTTGAAATAACCCGTAAGCATCTGAAAACGTTAAATACATATTTTTGGTAAATAAGGACCATTGTTCAACTAAGCCTGACTAACTCACAATAACATACGAGCTTATCACCGTGAGGTATTTACGAAGAAATCTACTGGAAGAGATTGAACCCAATTTCATAATATTCGTTCCAACCCTTTTGTGGATGTGGTTTAACTGGGAGACAATAACCACACTCAAGCCTTGGTTGAATATTATGAAATTTCTGTCGAAACATATGAGCCGAACTTTTGTTTTAACGGCTGCCTTGCTCGCGGGGTGTTCACCCGTTGCGATGGATGCAACCGTCCAAACAACAGACGCGAAGCAAGCCGAAGCTGTGAAAATTGGCGACACTTACAAAACAGATATTTCGGTCCTGAAAAAACAACCCACAATTCTTGCGGCTTTCAAAACCATTGAATCTCATCGCGAGCAAAACAACCTTGATATGATCGAGCTCAACGAAATCCCTGCGCCACCCTTTGGCGAAGCGACACGGGCAAAGCGGGTTGCGGAGATGTTTCGTGAAGTCGGCTTAACCGATGTAAAAATTGACGACGTCGGGAATGTTGTCGGCATGAGAAAAGGTCGTAGCGGAACAAAAACTGTCGCGCTTGGCGCGCATATCGATACGGTCTTTCCAATTGAAACAGATGTCACCGTTAAACGCGAAGGCGACACATATATCGCGCCTGGCATTGGCGATAATACGCGCGGGCTGATCGTCTTACTCAGTCTCATAAAGGCCCTAGAAACCCATAATATTCAAACAGAACATGATCTGATGTTCGTTGGCAATGTCGGCGAAGAAGGTCTCGGCGATTTGCGGGGCATCAAACATCTTTATCGGGACGGCGCGCAGACGATCGACAGCTTCATTGCAGTGGATGGCGGCAGCGATCATCGTTTGGTCTATGGCGGCGTCGGATCTTATCGGTATCGCGTGACTTTCAAAGGTCCTGGCGGACATAGTTGGGGTAATTTTGGCGACGCCAACCCGCATCACGCCTTGGCGCGCGCCTCAACATTATTTGCAGAGCGCGCAAAACCCGTTTCAAGCGAAGGTCCAAAAACAAGTTTTAACATTGGTCGTATCGGTGGCGGAACCTCTATCAATTCCATTCCGTTCGAAAGTTGGATGGAAGTCGATATGCGGTCGGGGAATGTGGAAAAGCTCGATGAAATGGACGCTGTGTTCAAACAAGCGATGGAGGATGGCCTGACGGCAGAGAACGCAGCTCGTACAAGTGGCGGCGAAATCACAGTCGATGTCAAAAAAGTCGGGGATCGCCCCGTCGCAAATGGCGACGCGAACAGCGCCCTCGTCCAGCAAGCAATGGCTGCCATAGGCAGTTTCGATTTAGACCCAACGTTGAGCATTTCTTCTACGGACGCGAACATCCCGATCTCAAAAGGTCTGCCCGCTATCACAATCAGTCGAGGCGGCAAAAGCGCGGGTGCGCATTCGTTCAAGGAGACTTGGACGGATACGGACAGCCATAGAGCGATACAGATTGCTCTACTGATTACCTTGGCGCAGGCGGAATATGCTGGGCCTAGAGACTGAAGTTAGAGGAAAACATAAGGTGCAAAGGATAGTCGGTTCTTTTCGGCCCATTGCTTCAATAGCATCTTAGGCCGACCTTCTGGTAGTTTATTTGCAAATCCACGGGCTTCGTTAATACGACCATTTGATGAGACCTCCACGGTCAGATGCCGCTTCAAGCTACCGTGATGCGGACCGCCTTCACGTACGGCTTGCAAGGACCAAACGGAACACATGCCGGCAGCTACACGTGGATGGTAAGAGTAAATACAATGCCGCATCTTTCGACCATCCGCGTGCAAATCACTTTCAGTTAGAATCTCAACGAACCGCCAGTTCGCGATTTCATCTTCATTCAGTTTCTCCGTGAATTGAACCGGAGACCAGCCAGACTTGCAATATGTCGCGTCCATAGCCTTTCGGCCCTTGCCGCGCCGTGTTTCGTTTCGGCCAAGCTCCCGATGCCAGTCTTCGATTTTATCCAATAACGCCTGACCCTCCCGCCCTCGCATGGAAAACCCCGCATGGGGTGGATCATCTCTTAGGATTTCATCCCCGTCTATTAGAAGCACAGGGCCTTCAAATTTCTGCGCATAGATAAAATCAACCATTGGGCTAATCTTATCGGGAGAAATCATAGGATTGACCGCAAGGAACCGGATAACCGAATCCCAAAATGTGCCTTCGTCAAAATCCGCGCCCCACCGTGACCCCAACATGCCCGCAATAGCGCGGGGGCGCAGGTTGAAGGTCTGCATATGCGCCCATTTCAATGCGTGTTCGAACGTCAACTCTTCCGGGGCTGATAACGCCTGATGCGCGGCTTTCTTAGACAGCGCCATTGGCAGCGCTTTTGCCGTTCGCAGATTTTTTCCGCGCCCGACATACACCCACGCATCACGGTAACGCGCAGACCCTTTGTCGTTTCGCAGCCAGACAGCATCCATAAAGGACGGCACATAATAATCCGCCATGAGATGCCGCAAGAGAGACGCAAACTGCCTTTCGCGATTATGTGATTTCGGCCGCCAGTCTTCTAAGGGACGTCGCCATTGATCGCGCCGATGCCAAAGCCTAATCAGGGGATCAAGCCAAGTTTCAGAACCTGTCGCGTATAGCGGGTCGGCCCAGAGGAATTTCGACCGACGATCCAAATGTTTCAGCATGTCGAAAAAACCGTCTATATCTTTCAATCCCGCCCGGGCCTGAACCAGACGCTTGGCCATGGAGCAAATTTGATCGTCTACGAAAAAGAGGATGGGACCATCATGAGCGATAACCCCTTTGAGAAACTCAATGGGACGGCTTTTGAATTTCACCAACATCGCCCAATCGGCCCGTTGCTTTTCGAGGAGACGGCTTTCGTGAGCCAAGTCATCAACTGATTTATCGCGCCGAATATCCAGCCCTGAAAGCGTCAGCCAATCTTCATAAATCCGGTTAGCCTCTTGGGGGTAATATTCGAAATGCCAAGCGCTATAACTGCGATTGGCATAAAGATTGGCAACATGCAGAATATGAGTCTGCCAGGCCTCCAGACTAGGCTTTTGACCACATTTTGCCATCTACCCTCCGCTGGCCTTCCCTTGACCTCGGCCCCGTCCCTTCGCAAGTGCCTTAATAATCCCGCGGAATGTGCGCACTTCCTGCTCGCTCATCTGCGCCCGCGTTAGTGGTGCCCGTATATTTTGCTGCATGAGATGTTTTTTGGCTGCTGGAAAAAAGAAACCTGCGGTGTCCAGCTCTTCTTCGATGTGATTGAAAAGACGCGTAAGGTCTTCGCGTGGGGCGACGTCACTGCGCGCGCCTTCAAAGTAATCAGGGACGTCAACACCCTCACTTTGCGCCCAAATAAATGCGAAAACATTCACGGCCTGGGCGAGGTTCAGCGATTGGAAGGCAGGATTAACGGGGTAGGTCAAAATCGCATCCGCCAGAACAACATCAGCATTGGTCAGCCCTGCTTTCTCTGGCCCAAACAAGATACCCACACCCTGCCCGACCTTTGCCCGCATCTCACGACCGACGATAGTTGTTCCAACAACAGGAATTTCCAATTCACGGCGACGCGCGGTTGCCGCCAGTACATAAGACAAATCCGCGACGGCGTCTTCAACGGTCTCGAACAGCTTCGCCGTCTCGATCAGCTCAACCGCCCCTGCTGCCATCGCATCAGCGGCGGGGTTTGGCCATCCGT
Source organism: uncultured Caulobacterales bacterium (assembly GCA_938040095.1). Lineage (GTDB taxonomy): Bacteria > Pseudomonadota > Alphaproteobacteria > Caulobacterales > Maricaulaceae > Litorimonas. Next base: position 9,627 of record CALHXF010000185.1, on the reverse strand, counting down.
CACGTGGCGCGACGAGACGAAGCTCTGTCAAACCAAAGTTCAACATCCCACGACATGCTGCACCAATATTCTCACCCAATTGCGGTCGCACGAGGATAACAGCAGGCTGTGGAGCCTCTTCACGCTGGATGACACGGCCCAATTGGTCTTTGACGGCTTTGCCCATAAATCGTGGCTTTCGTTTGTGGCTGCCAAATGTTAGGCCGCGCTCAATACTTAGAACTCAAATGCTTAATGAGGATAACATGGCTAAAATCAAGGTCACCAACCCCGTCGTCGACATGAATGGCGATGAAATGACACGCATCATTTGGGACATGATCAAGGATCGCCTGATCCATCCCTATCTAGACATCGACTTACTCGACTATGATCTATCGATCCAGTCCCGCGATGCGACAGATGATCAGATCACAATTGATGCCGCCAATGCGATCAAAAAGCACAATGTTGGTATCAAATGCGCGACAATCACACCCGATGAGCAGCGCGTTGAAGAGTTTGACCTCAAGAAGATGTGGCGCTCTCCAAATGGCACAATCCGTAACATCCTTGGCGGTGTTGTGTTCCGCGAGCCGATCATTTGTAACAATGTCCCACGCCTCGTGCCGGGTTGGACGCAGCCTATCGTGATTGGCCGTCATGCCTTTGGTGACCAATATAAGGCCACAGATTTCCTTGTCCCGAGCGAAGGCAAACTGACAATGAAATGGGAAGGCACCAACGGCGAAGTCATCGAACGCGAAGTCTTTGATTTCCCAGAAGCTGGCGTTGCGATGGGTATGTATAACCTCGACGCATCCATCCGTGATTTTGCGCGGGCTGTGTTCAACTACGGCGTACAACGCAAATGGCCTGTTTACCTGTCCACGAAGAATACGATCCTCAAGAAATATGACGGTCGCTTCAAAGACCTCTTCCAAGAAATATACGATACAGAATTCGCGGAAACATACGCAGAATTTGGTGGCGAATATCAGCATCGCTTGATCGACGATATGGTCGCAGCCGCGATGAAATGGTCTGGTGGATATATCTGGGCCTGTAAGAACTATGACGGCGACGTGCAGTCCGACACAGTTGCGCAAGGCTTTGGCTCACTTGGCCTGATGACGTCCTTCCTGCTAACTCCAGACGGAAAGACAATGGAAGCCGAGGCCGCTCACGGTACGGTTACGCGCCATTACCGAAACCATCAAAAGGGTGAAGCCACGTCGACAAACTCAACAGCGTCGATCTTTGCCTGGACACGCGGCCTCGCCCATCGTGCAAAGCTTGACGACAATGATGCATTGGCTAAATTTGCGGCAGGTCTTGAGAAGACTGTGATTGAAACCGTTGAAGGCGGCCAAATGACAAAAGACCTCGCTCTCCTCGTCGGAGATCAGCAAGGCTGGTTGACAACGCAAGGCTACCTCGAAGCGATCGCTGAAAACTTCGAACGGAAAATGACTTAAGGTCGACCACGAGGGACGTCATGCACGGACTTCGACTAAATCAAGTGACGCTCGGCGCGATTGACTTCGCGGCGAGCGTTTTATTTTATCAACGGCTCGGCCTGACACTGATCGTTGATAGTTCGCCACGTTATGCGCGTTTCGAATTTCCAACGCTGCTTAATGGAACAGAGCCTGCCACCTTATCTCTACATGGCGTAGATACGGAGTGGATCGCACCAGCTGAATGGCCGCTCATGTATTTCGAAGTGGATGATGTTACAGTTTTTTTAGCTGATACGAATATCGTACCTATCTCGCCGCCAGAGATGAAGTCTTACCTCTGGGAAGAAGCCGATATTCTCGACCCATCCGGCAATCGCATTCGGATATACAAGGCAGGTTCAGTCCGCCGTTTTCCACCCTGGCGGATCGAGTAAATCCATTCAAGAGAACAACGTGTCTCACCAGTAGCAAGCAGCTCTACTTTACAAATCCTATGGCAGTGAAAAATGGATCTAGAGTTTTTTTGGAGAACTCGATTTTGATCATCTGTCGCTTTCATTACATGAGAAGACCAAGTATCGCGGGATATGAGGAAATATTGTTTTGCATTAACGGCTCTGTTCCTGCTGAACGCATGCGGTGGCGGAGACACTCAGTTAACTGAGCAACAACAGGTTGTTGTTAGAAATGAGATTACGCATTCATTTGACGAATTAACTAGAGCCGCAACAACTCTTGATCACGAACGTTACCTTTCGTTTTTTGACGAAAGTAAGTTTTCAATTTTAAATGCGAATGGAACGACTTTGACTTCTCTTGCAGAATTCAAAGCTTTTTACATTCCTCAGTTAGAGTACATTCAAGCGTATAACTATCTGAAGTTCGATTCTGTCAATATAAACGTTATCGACTCTCGCAATGCCATTCTAGTGAATGAATTTTCGGCAGAAGTCATTTTGAAATCAGGAGAGAAAATTGCAGCTTCCGGTGCTGGAGCACAGTTTTGGTCAAAGCGGACAGGCGAATGGAAGCTAGTGCATGTTTCCGATGCCGCAAAAAAGTAAACGGCCCTACAAAATAAAACAGCCCTCTCAATCAAGAGGGCTGATTACCGCGTTTCAATTTACCCAATAATAGCGTTCAACGTTGCCGATGGGCGCATGACCATTGACGTTAAACGGTTATCTGAATTGTAATACCCGCCCAAGTCGACAGCATTGCCCTCACCAGCTTGTAGCTCCTTCAAGATCACTTCTTCACTCTCTACGAGTTGTTTTGCAATCTTGGCGAAGTGTACCTTCAGGCCCTCATCCTCATACTGCAATGAGATGGCTTCAGCCCAATAACGTGCGAACCAGTAGTGCGATGAACGGTTGTCGTTATCGCCGACTTTACGTCCCGGAGAGTGACCTTCAACGAGCAAAAACTCTGTTGCTCGCTCTACAGCTGCACCGAGGACCGCCGCCTTCGGACGGTCCTTTGTCGCGAGGAAGTTAAAGCTCTCACCCAAGGCACAGAATTCGCCAAGGCTGTCCCAACGCAGATGGTTTTCTTCTTGGAGCTGCTGAACATGCTTCGGCGCTGAACCACCTGCGCCTGTTTCAAACAATCCACCGCCGTTCATCAATTTAACAATCGATAGCATTTTAGCCGATGTTCCGAGTTCCAGAATTGGGAATAGATCTGTCAGATAATCGCGCAACACGTTACCTGTGATCGTGACAACGTCGTGGCCTTTTGTCATTTCTTCCAGCGTGTAGCGTGTGGCTTCGCGTGGCGCGAGGATGGGAATGTCTTTGCCCGCCGCAGCCAGCGCAGGCTTGATATATTTGATCAGTTCGGCGTCATGTGCGCGATTTGGGTCCAACCAGAACGCGGCCAATCCCGTCGCGTCAAAGCGTTCAATACCGAGTTTGATCCAATCCAAAATCGGAGCTTTCTTGGCCGTACAAGAGCGCCAAATATCGCCAGCCTCTACGTCGTGGCTGATGATCGTATCGCCATTGTCGAGGACAATTGAAATCGTGCCATCAGATGCGGCCGTGAATGTGGTGGGATGCGAGCCATATTCCTCGGCCTTTTGTGCCATCAAGCCCACGTTGGAAACGGCGCCACAGGTTGTGACATCGAGCTTGCCGTTCGCTTTGAAAAACTCAACGCTCTCATCATAGATCGGCGCATAACAATTATCAGGGATACAGCATTTCGTATTCGCAGCTTTCCCGTCGGGTCCCCATCCAATTCCGCCCGCTTTGATAACGGCGGGCATAGACGCATCAATGATCACATCTGATGAGACATGGAGATTGGTAATACCCTTGTCAGAATCCACCATGTAAAGCGGTGGTTTAGCGGCAAGAGCGGCTTTCAAATCGGCTTCCATTTCGGAGTTACCCGCAATGAGTTTCTCTAGTGCGCCGATGCCAGAGTTCGGGTTAAAGTCGAGCGAGCTGCCATGTTTTGCCAAGAAATCTTCGAGGTAAACAGAGACAAAATGCCCAAAAATGATTGGGTCAGACACTTTCATCATTGTGGCTTTGAGATGGACAGAAAACAATACGCCAGGTTCGATGGAGGCGACTTCGGCTTTGATATAGGCGCGCAAAGCTTTGGCGGACAAATATGTGCCGTCGACGATTGTACCCTCCTCATAGGCTAGACCGTCTTTCAAGACTGTCGCTTTGCCAGCGTCGCCTGTGAACACAATTTTCGCGGAACCAGCTTGAGCGGACGTAATCGTGACGGATTTCTCATTCGCAAAAAAATCATCACCTGGCATGGAAACAACCGTAGTTTTATTTTCTGCGGTCCACTCACCCATACGATGCGGGTTTTGCTTGGCGTAGGATTTGACTGCTTTCGCAGAGCGACGGTCAGAATTGCCTTCGCGGAGAACTGGGTTTACCGCAGACCCTTTGACACGATCATATTTCGCGCGGACGGCTTTCTCCGCATCTGTTTGCGGGTCTTTCGGGTAATTCGGGATCGGATAGCCTTGGGACTGTAGCTCTTTAATCGCATCCTGCAATTGTGGAACAGACGCCGAGACATTTGGTAGTTTGATAACATTCGCATCTGGAGTTTTGACCAATTTTCCAAGTTCCGCCAAATCATCGGACACCCGCTGTGAGTCAGACAACAACTCTGGGAATAAAGATAAAATCCGTCCGGCCAACGAAATGTCGCGCGTCTCAATCTTGATGTCTGCAGCTTCAGCAAAAGCCGTAATGATAGGCAGTAAAGAATTGCGAGCCAGCTCAGGCGCTTCGTCAACGATTGTATAGATAATATCGGGTGTCGTCTTTGTCATGTGTCTCGATCTTTCAAGCGTTTCAGAGTTTTTCGTGATTGCGTGATCGACGTCTTATGCAACGAGATCAAACGCCTTATTCTTGTGGCTCTTCTCTACAGACATGGTTTGTTTTTTCAAAGACATATCACCGACAGCTATGTAAATTTCGTCTAGATTAACGATCTGATCACTCCGACTACAAATGTGATGTGGTTGATTATTCACGCTCTCAATTTGGTGACATCAACGTCACAAACGCTGGCGGCTTTGTGAATGGAAAGATGTGTCGCAACGCCTATGACACCCTCCATGAAAACAACTATACTCACACTGTCTCTTTCTCTCGCATTGGGGGTAAGCTCACAAGCCTTCGGGCAGTCTTCGGACATGCCCAACGGAGGTGACGGCGAGAGCACCGCCCACATAGGCGCTCACGTTCTGCTAAATTCAAAATATCTCGGCTCCGCGCAAGAAGATGTTCAAGTCCTCCCCTATCTTAGCGTAGACAATTACAAAGGGTTCGACCTCTTCGGCACCTCTCTTAGTTACCGCGCAATAGAAACGGGGACGGGAGAAGGTCTTGGAAAATGGTCGCTGCGCGCTGGACCAAGCCTCACCTATGAAACGGGTCGAGACAGTGACGACAGCCCAACTTTGACTGATTTAGAAGATATTGACGGCAGCATCCTCGCTGGAGGTTATGTTCGTGCAACACTCGGCCCCGTGGGATTGCGCTTTAGTGCCGGACAAGACATCACAGGTGGACACGATGGTGTGTCAGCGAATGCCTCTATCGGTACATTTCTGCCTTTGGGGCGTCTCAATATCCAACCTTCCGCCTCTGTCAGTTGGGGCAGCGCCAAACATAATCAGAGCTTCTTTGGCATTACGCAAGATCAAGCGAATGCTTCAAACTTGACCGTAAATGACGTCAATTCAGGAACTTATGGATATTCAGTGAATGTTGTCAGTTGGTACGAATTGAATAATGATTACGCGGTCACCCTCATCGGATCGCACCGTTGGTTCACGGGAGATGCAAGTGGTAGCCCTATCCTGTTGGCTGACGACGGCGCAGACACGGGGCTATTTGTTTCGCTGGGGATCACGCGTAAGTTCAACCTGTGACCTCTGGGAACGATGAAGCCACGCGACCAGTACGAAGCTGATTATCATCAGCAGGAACCAACTTCCTAACATCGCAAACCTCACCACCTCCCACCCAGCCTCTTGGCCAGGGTAGGCCCAAGCTTTAGTAAATGTGCCGATGTTTTCAGCAAACCAAATGAACAGCGCGACGAGTCCCAGACCCAGTAATAATGGCATGGGACGATGCGCTTCATTCGGTTTGAACCAAATCACGCACGGACCATAAACAATTGCCGCCGCAAGAAATAACAGCACACGAAAATCTGGCCCAAAATGATGGGTGAAGAAATTCACATAAATCGCAACCGCCAAAATCGACTGCGCCCAGAGCGGCGGAAAGCGGTCAAAACGAAATTCGAACAACCGCCAAACTCGTGCGATATAACTGCCCACGCAGGCATACATGAACCCAGAGAACAGAGGCACATCCGCGATCCGTAAAAGGCTGTCTTCGGGATAGGCCCAGCTGCCCGCATAGGTTTTGAAAATCTCCATGATCGTCCCGACGATATGGAATGCCAAAATAACCTTCGCCTCTTCCCAAGTTTCAAGGCGCGTTAACAACAGTGTCGCTTGGATGGAAATTGCGCCTAATGTGATGAAATCATACCGCGCGAGTACGGCATTTTCGGGGTAAAACAGAAATGTTCCAATCAGCAGCGCCAGCATCAAACCGCCAAAGATACAGGCCCAGGCCTGTTTGATACCGAAAGCGACAAATTCAAAAGCCGCAAGTGACAACGGCCCTTTAACGAAACGGGACTGGAGAGCCACTTTTTGCGCATGAAGAAATATGAGTGGGTCAGCCATGTCACGGCTATCTCGTCGTCTCTGGGCAATATCATGGCAGGATCTTGAACATATTAAGGTGAGAGCTACATTTTCCAAATATCTAGAACAGTTTCAATGAAGCCATTCCCTTACGCCAGCCGTATCAATGCCATGAAACATTTTTCCTACGCCCTTCTTCCCCTGCTGGCTCTCGCTTATCTACCGAGCCTGGCATTTGCGGATGACACAACGCTCGACCTTGGCGGCGCTGTGATGGTGCGCCCTGCCTACACAGGGTCAGATGATTACCATACAAACATACTGCCCTATATCGGGTTCGAAAATCTCTATGGGTTCGACATGCGCGGCCTCGCGATTACGTCCGATGTGATCGAACTCGGAACAGGGAAAGGACCCGGAAGGTGGTCACTGGAAGCTGGTCCACGGGTGAGTTTCGATTTTGGACGCGATAGCAGTGATAGCGTGACGCTTGAAGGTTTAGACGACATAGACCCAAGTCTCCTGCTGGGCGGGTTCACCCGCGCAACCATTGGCATAATCGGTTTTGACCTCTCCGTCGGGCAAGACGTCATTGGTGGGCATACAGGTTTGGTCGCTGACGCCTCCATCGGGACACGCTATCCGGGCAAAGGCTGGTTCGTCGCGCCCTTACTGAGCGTGAGTTGGGCAGACCAGAGTTTTACGCAGGAGGTTTATGGTATATCCGAAGCGCAAACCGCGACATCAGCTTTGGATCAATTCGATACGGATAGCGGGTTCCATCAAGTTTCGGCCTCACTCCTCGCAGGTATCGACATTGACGATGATTGGAGTGTCACAGGCCTGGTCAGCTACCGCGAAGCCTTAGGCGATTATCGCGATAGTCCGATAATCCAAGCCGAGGACGGGTCCGCCTCTGGTATCTTTGCTACTGTCGGAATCGCGCGACGTTTTTCGCTTTAGCGCGACGCAGACGAACGCCCTAAACTAATGAGAGAAAACAGCTGAATTCATCAGCTTCTGACGCTGGAACGTCTGGCCACCTAAACCCCTTACCGACAAATTTTTGAACCGAAGACCAATCCCGCGTCAGAAGAGGTTTGCCACCCACAACAGGGGAGTCATCTGAATATGAAATCACACAATCGCCATAGCGAAATTCATAAAAGCAATGTTCCCGCCCTGGCTGCTCGTCATAAAGAAAACAAAGGTTATCACCGCGAACGAACCATTTACCCGCCGATTGAAATACTTTTTCTGTATATTGAATTTTCCCAGTGGCGTGCAATGTTTCAACATATCGCTGATCGCTGTGACGGGTCACATCGTAAATTCCGGCGATGGTGCGTCCCGAATATTGAGCCTTTAGCTCCTTACCCATCACCAATTCCAAACGGCGAGAGTCAGGGGTGAAATAGTGTAAAATAGGTTCAGTCACACCCGTTTCAGGCGAGCTTTCTTGCGCAAATGAAGCTATCGGAATTCCGACCAACAGGCACATAGAAAGACGTAATAACAGTGACATGCAGTTATTCACTCACCTCAACCCAAACGCCTAATTCATTGCCTGAGGGGTCATGGAAATGGAACCGCCGTCCACCCGGAAAACTATAGGTTTCGCGGTGGATTTTTCCGCCCGCTTTAACAATAGCGGCCTGTGTCGCTTCCAAATCATCGGAATATAGAATGACGAAAACACCTGCGGCTTGCGGGGCGATATACGCGCGGCTCTGCTCAAATCCGCCTTCGACGCCAGCGCCGTGAAAAGCGACATATTCAGGGCCGTAATCGGTAAATGTCCAGCCAAAAACTAAGCCGTAGAACGCCTTCATTTCGCCGACAGATACTGCAGGTAGTTCGATATAATGGATCGTGTGATGTTTATCGGACATTTATGAAACCCTTCAAAGCGTTCGTGACTTCCCTGCCTCTGCCATATCAAGATCTAGCGGCATGAGTTCCGTCGTCGTGATCTTTGTGCGGGGCTTCTCGAAGAGCGTCAATGTCCCATCAATCACCGCTAGCATTTTACCTCCGGGCGCAAGTTGCTCTAAAATCGCGTCTGGCTCAGCACGTAAGGCGTATCCCATGACGATGCGATCAAAGGGTGCCTGCCCCGGCCAACCATATCGTCCATCACCATGCCGCGTCACAACATTATAAATATCAAGGTCTTTGAATCGTGTATTCGCGTCACGGATCAATGTCTTATAGCGTTCAACCGTATAAATACGTGTCGCCATGCGAGCCAAGACCGCTGCCATATATCCGCTGCCTAAACCCGGCGTCAGGACTTTGTGGTCAGGTTTCACATCTAACAATTGCGCCAACAAAGCCGCCGTCATAGGCGGCGGTAAAGTTTGCCCGCAGGCTATGGGAATATTCACGGCGTCATAGGCCACCGCGCGTTTGTCAGTTGGGGTGAAATGTCGACGTGGCGACAACTCTATCGCCCGCAACACATCATTGGACGAAATACCACGACCACGCAGCCGCATGATCATATCAATGAGGCCAGGATCAATGCTCACCGTAAGACACTCACGATGTCAGTGTCGCGAGGCTGGCTTCATGGGTCAAATTCGTATGCAGCGGTGTCACGCTAATATAACCATCATAAATCGCGCGCAGGTCTGTGCCTTCAGCGGGGTTCGACCTTTTCGCACCATAGGTGAGCCAGAAGTAATCGCCACCACGCGGATGGTCGCGACGATCAACGCCTGTCATCTGGAAATCCCTGTGACCTTGGCGCGTATATTGGAGACCTTTGACAGCCTCGGGCGCAGCGTCAGGGAAGTTCACATTTTGGATCACATTTTTGGCCCAGCCCTGGTCCAACAAGGTTTGGACGGTTGACGCGCCATGCGCCAAAGCCGTTTCCCACGGCAAGCTTTTTGCCCCTTGAAACCCACGTGCGAGAGACAGGGCAATAGACGGAATCCCCATCTGCATACCTTGCAATGCACCTGCAAC
>CALHXF010000184.1 GCA_938040095.1 uncultured Caulobacterales bacterium | reverse complement strand
TTTAGAGACCAAAACTCACAGTTATTTATTAAATGATGGATCTGGTGTGCCTGTGAAACAATTGGCAAGATAGGGGAATGTGCCTGTTACGTAATAGGCATATTGACCATTTTGCGTCATCCCATTGCAGACATCCAGATCGCCTAACCCGCTGACAAATTCATAGTCATCTCTGAATTGACCGTCATAGGTTCCGCCCGGTTCGCCTGTCCCAGAAGGGCGCTCTCCACTGCGCAAACGATAACTGGACTGCGCTGTTCGGATCGTTCCATTGTCGTCGAAGTAAGACCCGAAGATCGGAAATCCATCCGCGGCATAGCCGATCGCGCCAGAGATAGTTTCAGCGTCACCATTCGTAATCGGTGGTGGGCCATGATAGTGATAGGCTCCATCAGGTTGCGTGTGAGCATTATTGTCATCGACATTGAATCCGTTAGGGCCGTGCATTGGGTCGAAGCGCCAGGGCTGGTCGGGGTCGTTACATCCAACCCGCTCATTTCCGACGCCGAAACAGGCCGCCGCGAGCACATCCGCTTTGACACCATTCAGGAGGATCGCATTGTCTAAACTTAGAGATAGTTCAGTCGGGTTAGCCGCCGCCGTGGGTACAATCGGGAAAGAGAAGGTTTCCGTTACAGGCCCAACAAGGTTTGGAAACGCGCCCGCACCATCGTTGAAATCATGATTGGGCAGGGAATTAGATGTAAAGGTACATTTGTCTGCATCTGACGAAACAATTAAAGATGCATCGAAATTGATATTTCGGGCGATGTCTGTCGCAGTTGCACGGTAAGATCCGACATAATCAGAACAGTTGGGTGATGTATTGGAGAATTTTGCACCGCTGATGTTCACCATGTTGCGAATGGCGGCTGCCTCATCCTCCAACGCCAACAAAGTTGCACTGACATCAGTGGTACCGGCCAGAAGGTCACTCAGTTCAGTTGGATCCGCCTGTAAATCGAACAAATCTTGCGATCCGTCCGTGGCTTCAATCAGTTTGTATTGTGTATTTCGGATCGTCCAGCCGTCGTTCGCTTCCGCATAAACGACATCACGAGCCGTCGCAGTTTGATCAACAAGCAAAGGCATAAAACTCTGCCCATCATTGAAATTCGAAAGGTCTGCCCCTGTTAGTTCGGCAATTGTTGCAAAGAAGTCCGTGTGATTGATAAGCGAGTCTTCACGTTCACCCATACGTGTTACACCAGCTCCAGAGACAAACATGGGTGTGTTCACGCCGCCCTGAAACAAGGTGCCTTTGTTTCCGCTTTGTTGGGTACGGTCGATTACAGTCGCGGGCGATCCATTATCCCCGATATAAATTACAATTGTATCTGCTTGCTCTTGCGCAGAAAGGCTCCCCCAAAGACGCCCAAACTCTGTGTCCAGCGCCTCTATAGATGCGAGAAAATATGGTCGCGGATTGGCGGCGATATCAGCATCCGTTCCAGACAATGTACGCGCATGTAAGTCAGTAGGCGGGAGATGAAACGGCGTATGTGGTGCATTGTAGGAGAGCCATAGAAACCAAGGCGACGTTTGATCCCCAACCCAATCTATCGCTTGATCAGTCAACTCGCTCGTGACGTAATTTGTACTTGGCGATCTTGTACCATTTATATTGAGGTTCCAGTTAAAGTAATCAGACACCCCGCCCGTAATAATGCCTGCGAAGTGATCGACACCAAAATCGTTCGGTCCCGTTTGTCCGCCACCAAGATGCCATTTCCCCACCATCGCACTGGCGTAGTTCGAAGCTATTGGGTTATTTTTGAGGTATTTCTGAAGGATTGTTTCCGACGTAGGCAGCGGATCACCTGGCGCGAAAACCGTGGTTCGGGTACTGTGTTTACCCGTTATCAATCCTGCGCGCGTCGGCGAGCAAGTCGGACTGACCCATAAGTTATCGAAAATTATCCCGGAATTCGCCAAGGCCGAGAGGTTAGGCGTATTCGGAAGATCCGTTGAGAAATTATATTCCGCCGAGGCATCCTTGCCCTGATCATCACTGATCACAAAAATAATGTTAGGGGTATTGGCCGAGGAGGTAGCCGCGATGGCAATCATGATATCAAATGTATCTGAAACCTCACCTCCATTCCCATCGCTAGCCGTGATCGTGACTGAGACGGTTCCAGCTTGCGAGGGTGTACCACTGATTATTCCATCCCTATCGGACAGGCCTTGTCCATTTGGAGAATAAGTCACTGTATATGTGAGTGTATCACCATCGGCATCTGAAAACGCGCCGTTGGATTGGGAGGCATCATAAGAAAACGCGACGCCTACTTGCGCGTTTTGGTCAGCATTGGCAGAGGCAACAATTGGCGCAGTGTTGTTGACAGGAGTAGGGGTTGGTGTCGACGGACCTAAATCACCAGACGTCCCTCCACCACAAGCAGCGAGCATGGTTGCAAGTACAATCAACCCGCTGCGGTATGTTACGTTTTGCATAGGTATTTCCAATTACGATATAACTACACACGATCAAGCGCTGGAAATCCTTCGAAATAAACTCACATTTATCCAACAAAAAAGCCGGAGCGTGAGCCCCGGCTTTTGCATTCAAATTCGTACTGCAATTTAGTTTTGTTTTGGTGCCAGAACCATCGTCATGAGACGGCCTTCAGTTTTAGGCTCGAACTCAACTTTGCAATCTTCGGCGAAGTCTTCTTTGACACGTGCGAGCAATGTCATGCCGCGATCCATATGGGCCATTTCACGGCCACGGAAACGAACGGTCACTTTGACTTTATCACCACGGTCGAAGAACTTACGCATAGCTTTAGTTTTAACACCATAGTCATGCACGTCGATATTTGGACGCATTTTGATTTCTTTGAGCGCTTGGGTGCGCTGATTCTTACGGTTCGCCGTCTTCTTCTTCTGGTTTTCGAAACGCATTTTACCGTAGTCGAGCACCTTACAAACGGGCGTGACCCCAGGTGCGACTTCGACAAGGTCGAGTCCAGCTGCGCGAGCGGCTTCTAGAGCTTCGCTGAGAGGGACATTCCCTCGTTTTTCACCATCGGCCATGATGAGTAGTACATTATCGGCGGTAATGTCGCGGTTTACGCGTGGGCCTTTTGGTTTTTTGGCGGGTTGGGCCGAGAGGGGTCTTCTAGCGATTGGAGTGCTCCTAAGTAATTCAATCTTTGTTTTTACAGTGTCCGCATATGGCGGTTTTATGGACGATATACAAGGGAAACCCCCCGAATAGGTGACAGTTTCGTAAGACTTTCAGCACTCAGCGCCGAAATTTAACCCTATTTTGGAAACAGCGTCAGAAACGATTATAGACACCCAAGAGCGCAGATTGCAGGGCGACTTTCGAAAACCTGTCCAAAACACGTCCGCGGGCACCCGAAAGTCCTGAAAGCTGATCAACGCGACCAATGGCATTTGCTAGTGCTTGCGCGTCGCCCGGTGGGAACCGCCAACCCGTAACACCATGATCGACGACCTCTACTGCGCCGCCATGATCGCTTGCAATAACGGGCTTCCCCATCGCTTGGGCCTCGGCAGCGGTTCGGCCAAAGGCTTCGGGATCAGTTGAGGGGCAAATAATAATATCTGCGGAAGCATAAGCACATGCAACATCGGCGTCATGACCTGGAAGATGCACCCGATCGGTGAGATTATGCGTCGCGGCGAGGGCTTTTAGATCTACCACATAGCCATCACGCCCTTGGGCATCGCCTAATAGGACAAGATGATAATTTTCACCCAAATGAGCCACTTTATTCAAATGAGACAGGGCCTCAATCGCGACCCGCTGCCCTTTCCACGCTGTCAAGCGACCTGGCAATAAAATGAGCGTGGCACCCTCGGGCACACCCCAGCTTTCACGTCTCTGTTTCGAAGCCTCAATGCTGATCTGCGCGGGATCAAAGACCGCCATATCTACGCCGCGTGGAATAACGGTGATCTGACTTGGCTCCGTTCCATGCTCACGAATGATATGTTCGCGTGTGAAATTCGAGTTGGCGATCACAATATCACCCTTTGCCATGACGGAATTATAGCCCCGTTTCAGCGCAGATTTCGCATTGTAAATACCATGATAGGTCGTGACGAACGGTACCTTTTCTGCCCTCGCCGCATATATGGCAGGCCAAGCGGGAGCGCGGGAGCGCACATGGACAATATCAATTTTATATTCGGCAATTAAACGACGCACACCCGCAATTCGCCACGGCACGGACAGGATATTCTTTGATCCGATGTCCACCGTGTGATGAATCCCGCCCATTGCTTCCAATTCAGGGACCAAACGTCCGCCATTGGACAAGACATGCGCACCATGTCCCGCCGTGACTAAGGCTTCGACAGCCTCTAAAGCGGTCCGTTCGACACCTCCGGCATTGAGCTCGGGCAAAATTTGCAGCACATTCATGCGCGTCCCTTAAACCAATCGGAATCAAAATGCCCGACTTTCTCACAACATCTGACGGCCATCGCATTGCTTATGAAAAAACCGAGGGCCACGGGAGGCTCGCCAAGGCCCCCACCCTCATTTGGTGCGGCGGGCTGAAATCCGATATGGAAGGCGGGAAAGCCACACATCTCCACGCATGGGCCACCGCGCGCGGCCAAGGCTTTATTCGGTTTGACTATTTCGGACACGGGCAGAGCAGCGGTGATTTCATTGACGGCACAATGTCCCGTTGGGCCGAAGATATCGCATATGTCCGAGACCAATTGACCGACGGCCCAGTCATCCTGGTTGGCTCCTCCATGGGGGGATGGGCGGCGCTGCTGACCGCGATTGCAAATACACCGCTTACAGCTGGCCTTGTACTGATAAACCCTGCGCCAGATTTCACAGAAAAACTGACCGTCGCGGGTTGGTCAGAGGCTCAGATTAAGGCCCTAGAAGACGATGGCGTCGTCTATGAGCCCTCAGGTTATGATGAACCCTATGCTTATTCAAAAGCCCTCATTGAAGATGGGCGGGCGCGGCAAATCTTGGATACACCCATTCCCGTGAATTGTCCTGTAAGGGTTTTGCAAGGCTATGAGGACAATGTCGTCCCCTGGGCGCACTCCAAACGTTTGATTGATATGCTGACATCGAAAGATGTCACCTACACGTTGGTTGCGGGTGGGGATCATAGTTTGTCACGCGAGGGCGATTTGAAATTGATCGAAGGTGCGATTGAAGAGTTCACCACGGAAGCGCTGTGACAACATTTGTTCCGTTCGCCTTTGCTGTTACTTTTCCATTATTTTGGATAGCAATTTGCCTCCTACTGTCTCGGTTGAGTGGGTGGTCGTCTCTCGCGACACACTATGGAACGGACACAAAACCAGACGGAGAGCGCTACGGTTCACAATCTATGGGTCTGGGATTTTCACCTCTTTTCATGGTCAGCTACATCGCGGTTGTTAACGTATATATATCTGAGACACATTTATACCTGACGCCTAAATTCTTCTTCAAAGCAGGTCATCGACCTCTGAGCGTTCCGCTTGGTGATATTAAATCAGGACTTGGTCGAGTATTATTCTTCAAGGTCACAAAGCTGGAGTTTGGGCACGCTAAAGCTATCAAAGGCCACGTTTTCGGGATCCTTGGAGAAAAGCTTATCGAAGCCACAGAGAGACTCTGACCTTTGCAAATCGGCCTCGCCTGCCCTATCGCACCTCTATGGTAATACCCCTCGATCAACGCCCGCGCTCTGGGCCCTATTCCGGCTTGAATGCGCGGTCCGCCAAACGGTTTCTTACGCAGGCTTTTGAAGAAGCAGGCTTAGATTTTGCAGAGGATGATGCGAGAGAAATTGTCGAGGCAGCAACAGGGCTAGATCGCACGGCAATGATGTTGCGCGGGACAGAATTCCTAAAGCCCGAAGTATTTGAAACGATCAAGCAACATATGGAACGCCGAATTTCGGGCGAACCTGTTGATCATATTTTGGGGTGGCGCGAGTTTTACGGGCGACGGTTTAAAATATCCAAAGATGTCTTATCCCCCCGCGCAGATACGGAAACCCTCATCAGAGGGGCGCTCCAGCGGTTGGATATACGAAAGCCACAGCATTTAATTGATCTTGGTACTGGAAGCGGGGCGATTGGGTTGACGCTGTTAGCTGAACGCGAAAACACCTCCCTACTCGCAACGGACTTATCGGAGGCCGCTTTGGATGTCGCGAAAAGCAATGCGCAGACGTTGAAACTTCAAACCCGAGTAGATTTCGCACAAGGCCCGTGGTGGGACGCCGTGCCAAATGACGCTCGGTTTGATATGATCCTCTCCAACCCGCCCTATATTTCAAACCTCGCGATGGAAGGCTTAGAATCCGAAGTTTTGGATTTTGATCCTGATTTGGCGTTGCGCGGTGGCGCCGATGGATTGGACGCTTATCGCGCCATTCTATCGGATGCCAAAACCCATCTGAACACTGCTGGATGGCTGGGGTTTGAAATCGGGTTTGATCAAGCTGAGGCTTTAACCGACCTTCTCAAGGTCGACGCATGGGACAAAATTTCAGTTGATCGAGACTTGGGCGGAAATGACCGCGCGGTCTGGGCGCAGTACCCTAAGTCGGCCAGCTGATTAAACTCGAAATGAGGGTCAAAAAACCTCTTTTCATCTGGTCTGGGCTTTGCTAGGCGAAATCAGCAGCGCAGAGCGTTCGACCACAAATCACCCGAACACCGCTGATATAACTGACAGATCAAGGCTAACGCACACCGATGTGCTTTACATGCCTAGACGAATGTCGCCCCTTTGAGGAAATCCGATGAAGCGTCAACGCGGCCGTAATCGTAATAACAACAATAAAAATCGTAATAACAACCACAACAACCACAATCGGTCACTGGATAGCCAGGGCCCGGATGTAAAAGTTCGCGGTACGGCATCTACGATTTATGAAAAATATACAACGCTCGCGCGCGATGCGAAAATGAGCGGCCACCGGGTCAAAGCTGAAAACCTGTTGCAGCATGCAGAGCATTACCTCCGCGTGATGAATGTTCAAGAAGCTGCCAAACGTGAAGCCCAAGAAGCGCGCGATAAGATTGAAGCTGAACGCGCTGCAAAACGTGCAGAAAGCGGCGAAGACGACAGTGAAGCCTCTCGGGATAATAACAGAGATGGCAAACGCGACCCACGCCGAAGTAATCATCGCAACCCACGTCAGCCGCGCGAAGAAAATCGCCAAGACGAAACGCCGGCTGAATTAGATGTTGTAACGCCCGAAGCAGACGCCCCTGCAGCAGAAGTGGTGGTAGAAAAAGCTCCGCGCAAACCTGCCGCAAGAAAACCCGCACCGAAGAAGGCGAAAGCGCCTAAGGTGGAATCAGATGCAGTTGAATCAACGTCAGACGACACCGTTTCTGAGGAAAAACCAAAGCGACGTCGTAAAGCGCCAGCACGCAAAAAAGTAGATACGGAATCTGTCGAGGTTGCGGAATAAACGACACTTAAAGACGGGGGCAAAGTAACCCGCGCATCCCTTTCAAATTGAGTCCCACCTTGAACATGGGGACTCAATTCCCATCTCGGAATAGAAACACAGCGGCCAACTATGGTGCGCTGAAACTTTATTCGCGAGGTAAGCCATGGATATCCAAGCCTACACACAACGCTCCCGCAGCGTTATTCAAAGTGCGCAAACCGAAGCGGTTACGCGCGACCATCAACAACTGACACCCGCACACATCTTAAGCGCATTACTCCAAGAGAACGGTGGCTTACCACGTAATTTGGCGCAAATGGCGGGTGCGTCTCCTGATGCAGTCGATGCCGCCGTCGCCCAAACTCTAAACAAACTACCGCAAGTCGAAGGCGGTTCGGGACTTTCCTTGTCCAAAGCCGCGACGAAGGTCTTTGCGGTTGCGGAGAAATCCGCCAAAGATGCTGGCGATGCCTTTGTGACGCTCGAACGCCTATTATTCGCAACGGTTACGCAAGCGGACAAAGACCTGCGCGCCGCTCTCTCGCAATCTGGTCTGGACGCTGCGCGCTTAGGCGAAGCCATTAAATCCGTTCGGTCTGAAGACCCCGTCACATCCGATTCAGCGGAAGATCAATATGAAGCGCTGTCGAAATATGCGCGTGACCTGACTGAAGCTGCCCGTAATGGCAAATTAGACCCTGTGATCGGGCGCGACGAAGAAATTCGTCGGACGCTGCAGGTTCTCTCTCGTCGGTCAAAAAATAACCCATTGCTCATCGGTGAACCTGGTGTTGGGAAAACGGCGATTGCCGAAGGCTTAGCTGTGCGAATTATCTCGGGTGACGTCCCCGAAAGCATGCGGAACAAACGCCTCTTGGCCTTGGATATGGGCGCGCTCATTGCGGGCGCTAAATATCGCGGGGAATTTGAAGAGCGTTTGAAAGCGGTCCTCAAAGAGATCGAAAAAGCCGATGGGCAGATCATCTTATTCATCGACGAAATTCATACACTAGTCGGCGCAGGCAAAGGTGATGGCGCAATGGATGCAGCGAACCTGTTAAAACCCGCTCTCGCGCGTGGCGAATTACATTGTATTGGCGCAACGACACTCGATGAATATCGCAAACATCTAGAAAAAGACGCGGCCCTAGCGCGGCGTTTCCTCACCGTATTTGTGACCGAACCTACCGTAGAAGATACAGTTTCTATCTTACGTGGGCTGAAAGAAAAATACGAAGTCCATCACGGTATTCGTATTTCTGATGCGGCGATTGTCTCTGCGGCACAGCTTTCCAATCGCTACATCACGGATCGATTTTTACCTGATAAAGCCATCGATTTGATGGACGAGGCAGCGTCCAAATTACGGATGCAGGTGGACAGCAAACCCGAAGCCTTGGACGAAATTGATCGTCGGATTGTGCAGCTTCGTATCGAAGTTGAAGCGTTGAAAAAAGAAACCGATGCAGCGTCAATGGACAGGCTTTCAAAACGACAGGCAGAGATTGACGACCTGCAATCTCAGTCAGATGAAATGAGTGCGACGTGGCAAGCCGAGAAAGCTAAATTGGCATCCTCCACGGACGTCAAAGAAGCGTTAGAGCATGCGCGGTTTGAACTCGCGGATGCAGTACGTCGGGGCGATTACGAAACCGCTGGACGTTTACAACATGAAGATATTCCTGCGCTTGAAACGCAAATGGCAGAGTTAGAAAATCAATCTGATGATACGATGGCGAGTGAGACTGTAACCTCTGAAACCATCGCCGCCATTGTCGCAAAGTGGACAGGCGTGCCCGTTGAAAAAATGTTGGAGGGTGAACGCGAAAAATTATTGGATATGGAAAGCGTCTTGGCAGCCCGTGTGGTCGGTCAAGACCGTGCGGTCTCAGCGGTATCCGATGCTGTGCGGCGCGCCCGCGCAGGGTTGCGGGATCCGCAACGCCCTATTGGTAGTTTCATGTTCTTGGGGCCCACAGGTGTTGGTAAAACGGAACTAACCAAAGCTCTCGCTGAATTTATGTTCGATGATGATCAAGCAATTACCCGCTTGGACATGTCCGAATATATGGAGAAACACTCCGTATCTCGTATGATTGGTGCACCTCCAGGCTATGTCGGATATGACGAAGGCGGCGCGTTGACCGAAGCCGTCAGGCGCAGACCTTATCAAGTCGTTCTGTTTGATGAAGTCGAAAAAGCGCATCCCGACGTTTTCAATATTTTACTCCAAGTTTTAGACGATGGTCGCTTAACAGATGGCCAAGGCCGTACTGTCGATTTCCGAAACACCCTCATCATCATGACGTCAAATATCGGCGCGCAGCATTTATTGAACCTCGCAGATGGCGACAATGTTCAAGGCGCAAAAGTTGGCGTGATGGCCGAGGTCAATGCCCACTTCCGCCCAGAGTTTCTCAATCGCATTGATGAGATACTCTTATTCGAGCGATTGAAGCCCGAACATATGGGTACGATTGTCGACATTCAAATGAAGCGTTTACAAGGGTGGTTAAAGGATAAATCCATCACAGTGAACCTATCGGATGCCGCGCGGAAACATTTGGGTGATGCAGGCTATGATCCGAGTTTCGGCGCGCGTCCCCTAAAACGTGTGATCCAGAAGCAGGTCCAAGATGAACTTGCCCGAGAACTTCTCAGCGGACGAGTCAATGACGGCGATACGGTCAATGTAGACGCAGCGGGTGGACGTATTCGGATTAGCGTTATGCCTGCGTAGGTGCTCAAAATTTACAGGTTGGGGTAAGCACCGCAGTGCGGTAGCTTACCCCATGTCTAATGCTGAAACTTTTGGTCGCCAAGCCGCGACATATGCCAAAGGCCGTCCTTCCTACCCACCAGACCTATTTGATTGGATTGCCGCGCAAGTGCCTGAACATAGTTTGGCGCTAGATGTCGGTACAGGTTCTGGGCAGGCGGCTATGGCGCTTGCGGAACAATTTGACCATGTCATCGCCACTGATTTATCTGACGCTCAAATCGCTGCGGCACCTTATCACCCACAAATCACCTATCGGGTGACGCCAGCCGATCAATCCACTTTGGAGAATACGACGGCAAATGTTGTCACTGTCGCGACCGCCTTACACTGGTTCGCGACACCTGAATTTTGGATTGAAGTTAAACGCGTGACAAAGTCTGGCGGACTATTTTGCGCGTGGACATATCATCGGGCCGATGTCGATGCGGACATGGAGACGCATCTATTAACGCCCATTTTGGATATCATTGATCCCTATTGGGCGGAAGGTAATCGATTAAGTTGGCGGGGGTATTACCCCGTTGAACTCGCCCTGCCATTCGAACCCGTAGTGATGCCAAAATTTACGTGTGAGCTCGCTTGGACGGCTGAACAATTCGCGGATCACATTGAGAGTTGGTCTGCGCATTTCCGCGCACGGGAAGACGGGGTGGCCAACGCCCTATCCGACATTCGAACGAAGGCTTTGAAGGCCTTAGGTTCAGACATCAGACGGGTTCGTCTGCCATTAAACACATTGGCCGCGCGCGTCCCGTAAAGGATAGATACAAAAAACCCGAGCACTTGGCTCGGGTGATGTATGTATAATTTTGTCCAAAGCCTATTTTGCTTTCGGTCCAGGTCTCTTTCGTGGTGTTCCATCTTTCTTCAAAAGATTTCCGTCCGCATCGCGTGGGGCTTTCGACCCAGGTTTTGGACCCCGTTTTTTCGGAGCGTTTTTTGCAGCCGTTGTTTTAGCTGCGGGTTTCTTTGGAGCTGCTTTCTTTGGAGCCGCTTTCGTCCGAGGCGCTGGCGTTTTTTTCTTTGACGCAGGTTCAGGATCGGCAGCAGGCTTTGAAACATTCCCTTTTCCAATAACGCTGTCCGTTTTCTCTTTCGCCGAAGACGACAAGTCTTCTGCTTTTTCACGGACAGAAGCTGTGGCGGATTTAGCTTTTTCTTGAACGCTGTCGCTCATCTCACTAGCTTTTTCGCTCACGGTCTTTGTCGCTTCGCGTGTGCGCGCTGCGGCAATTTCTGCAGCCTTACGTGCTTCACCCATCGGGTCGTAATCTGCGAGTTCTGACTTTCCTTTGTCTGGGGACAGGTTGTCGTTGATACGGAAAATAGCGACCATCAGTTCAGCAACAATGCGAATGATGATCAATCCTAGAAGGCCTGACGCGAAGAAGTTCACAAACGCAATGATGCTGGCGAGAATTCCTAGATTCAAAGAATCTAAGGCTTCTGCGAAAAAGGCGAGACCAAAAACAATGATTGCCAGAAGGAAAAAAGGAGGAACTAATTTCTCTTTGAACAATTTGTCAAAGGAAAAGAAGAAATTGAAAAAGTTTTTCATGATGTAGCCTAATTGACGGTTCAATTAGGTTTAAACCTAGACAATTAATAATTAGCCCGCAAGCCCAGCATAAATCACATCTGTGAGATGCTGAAATTTACTCAGATAATGCCTCAACAGAGAGGGTTCCGCTAATCTCTAGCTTGGGCGTTATCACCTCGGAACGAGCACGCAGCGTATCCGTGTCCTTGCGTTGCGCATCAAAAGCAGGACGTTGGCTCTTCGCGAGGGGTTTGCCAGAAAGTTGCGATAGACGGCGTGGGTTAATCTTTTTACCATTATGAATGACTTCATAGTGCAAATGCGGTCCCGTTGAACGACCTGTTGTCCCGACATAACCAATGACTTGATCTTGCTTCACGTAAGCACCAGATTTCACGCCGCGGGCGAATCCTTTTAAATGTGCATAGGCCGTTTTATACCCATCCGTATGGCGGATGCGGATGTAATTCCCAAAACTGCCATAACGATTGGCACGTTCAATGGTCCCTGATCCAGCCGCCAAAATAGGCGTGCCGCGCGGTGCAGCAAAGTCGACCCCTGTATGCATTTTCCGGTAACCTAAAACGGGATGGCGTCGACGACCATAAGAGGACGATAAACGCGCGCCATTCACTGGTGTCGCTCTTAGTTTCCGCTTCGCCGTTTTACCCGCTGCGTCATAAAAATTCTCACGACCTTTTTTGTCTTCAAATAACCAATATTCAGAGGTCTTTCCGCGGGGGGAAAAAGACGTGTAAAGCAGGTCACCCGCTTTGACGATATTTCCCTTTTGATCGCGCGCGACTTCGAAGAACATTTCAAACGCGTCACCCGGTTGGATGTCACGTTGGAAGTCGACCGAGTATTCATAGATATTGGCAAACTGAACAACGACCTTATCTGGCGCGCCAAGTTTCGTTGCATCAACATAGAGCGAGTTTTCGATTGTCGCTTTGACACCAATGGTTTCATATTTGAATTCAGCGGCCACTTTTCGGGCTGTATAAAATTCGCCGTCTTCTGTGACGCTGTCACGATCAACGAAAACGGTTGTCTCAACATTGGGTTTGAATGTCATGTGGTCGAGCGAGTTTTCAGTAAAGTATAGATCAAAACTCTGACCCGCACGCAGGTTGCGCGGCTTATAGACTTCACCAAAAGCTTTCGTGACGCGGTAGGCTTGCTGACCAGACAATCCGTTACGTTGTAAAAGCGGACCGAGGTTGTCGCCTGATTTAAGCGTGACCGTTTTAACTGTCACTTTCGGCGTAAACGCATCCTCCAAACCCATATCAAAACGCGAAATATCAAGCGTCGGGACGGCCGCCACCATTTCTGCGGGGGTATCAACGGTGGCTTCTGTTCGGTCGGGCAAAGCCACCAAACCGATCACGCCAACGGTCGCTGCAGCCACAAGAAAGCGAAAGCGGTTTTCACGTGGGATTACTGTGTGCCGCAAGCGCGCAAAGGCACTGGCTCGAATTTTCAAACCTTCGGCGAGGACAGCAGATTGCGCAGCTGTTTTACTCTGTTTTGGGTCAGTCATAATTCAAAGCCGGGGCGCAGGTGTATCAAAGAAGTATTAGGTTGTTCCCACACTGCCCTAAGCTTCCCTAAATCAGGGTTAACGTAATCTTGATCTGCTTGTAAACTGACCAATTTTTAACGGTTGGTTTCATTGGTCTTGAAGCAGAACCTCCGTTAAGCAAGACGGTAGGAGGTCAGACCATTTCTGCGCAAGATATAAATACAGATGCGCCGAACGCCTCAGGGACCGACCGCGCGCCCACCAAACGACAAAAACGGCGTTGGTACGCGCGCTGGTGGGCGTGGTGTCTTTGGATTTTTCTGACCCTACTGATCCTTCTCCTTTGCATTCTAAGTTGGGCATGGACCCAACGTTACAGTCTGATGGAAGACCTCGTCATTGATACATTTGCCGAATCTGGATTTGAAGCCGAGCTAGAGATCATCTCTGTGTCCCGCACACAGGCCAAAATCCGCGATATCCGATTGCGACGAGGTGGCGAAGAGGTCCTGCGAACAGCCGAATTGCGCGCAGATTATGTCTGGCCAGATGTCCGTGACGGGACCTTGGAGCGCTTAGAGTTAGACAATTTGGACATGCGCCTGTCACTGGGTGAGGACTGGAAACCAGAAGATGATTGGCTGACGGAGATTATTGGCGATTCCGATCGAGCAAATGACACACCCGACACGCCGTCTCGTTTCCCAAAGAGAGGCGTCGCACTCACAAATGGCACCCTCTATTTGACCTCCCCTTTGGGTGAAGCGACAGTCTATGTGGATGCTACGGCACCAGCGGCGGATGAGTTCGACGCCGAAATTACACTGGCACCCTCGGCTTTGGAGTATCGCGGCCTGAATGCCGAGGGCGCAGGATTTGCAAAACTCTCGCGTAGAGGATCAAACATTACGGTCGAAGGACAGACACAAACAGATATTCTTTCTAACGCTGATATTGAGATCAAAGACGCCACCGTACGATTAAACGGCACCGCAAATTTAGATGAGATGTCTTACAAAGGAATTTTCGCGATAGATGGCGATAATATAGCGAGTCCGCTTTTTGAAGCAGATGCGGTGGATTTAGCATGGGACGGCGAAATATCCCGAGACACTAACCTGCAGGCAAAAGGTGAATGGCGGGTCACTACAAAATCCGCCCGCACTCCTCGATCAGAACGGGCTGATGAACTCGCAGAAACACTGTCGCTCGCGCCCACCTTAAGGGTCGTACCTGTCACGGAACATTATGCTTCAACATTGGTAAAAACCGTTCGAGACTTTTTGGTCGGTGCGGATGTGACCGGAACAGGGCAATTAAATTACGGTGCATCAGGTTTTACCGTGACAACGGCAACGCCAATAACGGTCAAAACACCTCGTAATCGACTAACCCTAAACCCGCGTACAGATATTGCCTTATATAAATTTGACCGAACGACACAGGGTATATCTGTCGGGTTAGATGCGAGATTTACCGATCCGACTGATTTGAATTTAGCCAACATTCAACTGCAAGCGAAGTCTCCAAATGGGATCAAACTGGAAGGCATTGATCACTTCTCAGCTGACTTGCTGACAACGCAGGATTGGCACGTAGAAAGCGCAGATAAACGCCTTGTTCGATTAGGTCCAATGCAGGCGAAATTAGATTACCGAGGCGGACAGGCCCCGAGACGTTTGATCGTCGAGACAAATTTGGATTTTGATGGGGGTTTACCGGGTGGATATGTCGAGGGCTTGTCCCTGCAAGGACAGCTAGACGTTGCCCTTCACGAAGGGCGGCAAGTCTTAGATTTCAACCCAAACCCGGACGCACTAATTTCTTTTTCCCGGTTGGAGACACCAACAGCATGGGTAATTGAAGACGCTGAATTTTCTCTGCCGGCAACACGGTCACTCTTTGTAAAAAAACCGAATTTAGGCACTCTTGCTGCGCGTTTAGGGCAGTCGAAATTCACCTTCACACAACCCGGTCTTAACGAGAAGCTCGCTCAACGCCTCGATCTGGAGGCCGAAGCCCTGTCTCTGAAAGGGTCGATTCTTGGCCCAGGTCAACAAAGTTGGGAGGTCGCATTTTCGAATGCAAACTACACCAGCGACACATTACCAGCAGTTGGAACAAAGGCCGCAGCGCAGAGCGCAAATTTGACCGCACAAATTACGCCAAATGCACCTGTCGAGTTTACGTTGAGTAGCCCCGAAATTTCGGCCCAAACGCCGTTAGTGCAAATCTCGAATATGGGCATTGATCTCGCAGGGACACCTTTAGTGTATGAAGTCCTTCATAGCGGCGGCAACGTCAGTTTGATTGGAACGGAGTTTGCCGAAACAGCAAAAGCTGCTGGGGTAGGGTATTTCCCAGCAGATGGGATTGTTCGATTTGCCGACAAGTCTTTTACAGGCCAAGCCAATCTCACGGTTGCGAAGGCTGCTAATGCCGAAGTCATCGTCGATTATGTCTTTAAAAACGGCGGAGGTGACGCCGAGATCGTTGTTCCGTCAATTAAGTTCACGGGTGGTGGACTGCAACCGCAAGCGCTCTTCCCAACGCTTAGGGGTAAAATCGCGAGCGTCGAAGGCGAGGCCAAAGCCCGATTAAATGTCAGTTTTGCAGAGGGCAAGTTAACGCAATCAGGCGGGGTTGTTGACCTCCTCGATATTAATTTAGGCACAGCACCGGGCCCAATTGAGGGATTAAACACCTCTGTGACCTTCACGTCCCTGTTGCCAATGCAGACCGATGGACCGCAGACCTTAACCATGAAGAATTTCAACCCAGGTCTGGAGCTAGAAGATGGGGCCGTGACCTACCGACTATTGCCTGAGGGCGTCGGCGTTGATTTTGCCCAATGGCCAATTGGAAATGGTGCGCTCTCTGTCGACCCCTTCACATGGCTTTATGCTGCGGACGAAAACCGCGTCACCATGCATGTGAAAGATGTCTCCCTTGGAGACTTCTTGAAAGATGTGGGCGACAGCAAAATTGAGGCGACAGGAATGGTCGTCGGAACCTTCCCAATTGTCATTCGAGGCGTCGAAGTCTTGGTCGATGGCGGTACATTGTCGGTCCCAGAGGGCGGTGTCTTGCGCGTTGACCCCGGACCTAGTGTGCCCATTTACTCGCAGGATGACGCCATTACCGTCATCCGCGAACAACGCGCGGGCGAATACGCAGCCCTCGCCCGCGATGCACTGCGTGAGTTCCGTTATCGCGAGCTGAACGCGGCGATTGATGGCCCCTTAGATGGCGAGTTGGAAATTGGACTTAACTTTGATGGCGCAAATGATCGCGTGTTGAACGCGCAACCTTTTAGATTTGATATTTCAGTCGCGGGTGAATTGTTCAACATTGCGCGCAGCTTTAATTCCAACGCGCAAGTTAAATCAGAAATCCTGCGTCAGAATGGGAAACTCCCAGAAGGAGTTATCATAGATGGCGAGGCGATCCCTTAGCGCTCAGCCACTTAACCTGGACCAGAGCTATTCTGTCCTGTTTGGCTAATCACGTCATCTGCAACAAAAGCGTTGTCTTTCCGCTCTTCCCCGAATGTCCCCATTGGTCCGTGACCCGGCACAAACCGCATATCATTCCCAAGCGGCCAAAGCTTGCTAGTGATCGACGTCAGCAAATCTTGGTGATTACTTTTCGGGAAATCCGTTCGCCCAATAGAGCCACGGAAGAGAACATCGCCAACAAAGGCAATCTTCATGTCTTGATTGGCAATCACAACATGACCCGGCGTGTGACCGGGCGTGTGTAAAACTTGAAACTTTACGCCCGAGAGCTCTAACTCATCACCGTCTTCAAGGTAGCGGTCAGGCACCACAGACCGTCCCATTCCGGGGTGACCATATTTTGACCAATGCGCACCAATGTCATCCATCCAAAATTGATCATCCTTATGCGGACCAATCACTTCGACGCCTAAAGCCTCGCGCAACTCATCTGCCCCACCTGCATGATCCAAATGACCATGCGTTAGCCACATGGCTTTGAGGGTGATGCCCATTTCATCGAGCGTGTCTTTAAGGCGGGTCGCTTCCCCGCCTGGATCGATCAAGACGCCTTCTTTTGTGTCGACATCATACAGCAGAGAGCAGTTCTGCTGGAACGGGGTGACAGGAATAAGTTTTAAATCGAGACGGGCCATGCCCCCATCTGTGACGGTTCAACGCCAGCGTCAAGAGCCTCGCGCGCTGGGTGACGGGCATCTCAAAATAAATGTTCTATGTGACAGTCCTTTCATGACGACGTCACACCGTTGTCATGTGCAAGGTGCAATACAGGATCATACCTTGTGTATCCCTTCCCCCTTGGGCCACATGCGAGACATGACCTTCCCTCCCTTCCCCTTAAAGAAGGCGCGTCCCGTGTGTGGCCTGTTTTTCCGACATTCCGAAAAAGGGAGATTGTATATCCCGAGGTTTATGACCCTTTTGTCATGACTTGGACAAGGTCCTGACAGGTTCGCCCTCATAGTAGGGTCTTATATGGTCCGTTGACTGTTGGTGGAACCTTCCCCCAAGACCAGCGCCGTCAGTTAACACATGGTCCAAATGCAAGACCCGCGCACGGTTTCCCGGCGCGGGTCTTTTTATACTTATATGTGAGGTTTAGGCCGCTTTAGACTTGCGTGTCTCTTTGAGGTACGTGAGCATTGTGTCCGCATCGGAAACTTCGAACGGGTCCGTTGGACAATCATCAACAAATCCAGCCTCAGAAAATAGTTTCACAATTTCGCCATTTACGACAAGCATGGAATAGCGCCATGAGCGCTCACCGAAGCCAAGATTATCTTTCTTGACCAACATTCCCATTTCCTTGGTAAATGCGCCTGAACCGTCTGGCAATAATGTGATGTTCTTATTGCTCTGATCTAGGCCCCATTTGTACATGACGAAGGCATCGTTCACGGAGATACACGCAATTTCATCAACGCCTTGCGCTTGGAAATCAGCATATAGCTCATCATAACGTGGAAGGTGTGAAGACGAACAGGTTGGCGTGAATGCGCCCGGTAGGGAGAAGACGACAACAGTGCGGTCTTTGAAAAATTCGCCTGTCGATAGGTCTTTCCAATCGAACGGGTTGTCGCCGCCGATTGACTCGTCGCGAACGCGTGTTTTCAAGGTAACGTTAGGAACGTGCTTCGGTGTCTCAGACATTTGTAATCTCTCTTTTAAATCAGGGAAAAATTAGGTGAATTTTGGTCTCCTCACGGAGTCGTGATGCGCCGTAATCACCCCCGAAAATATATCAAGTACGAATGTCTGTTGGGTCTGATTTTCTCTCCGCGACAGACCGACGCGCCACAAAATCATGCAACGGTTTAGTGTTTAAGGCCTGCGTATTTGAACTTTGCCTGTCAGGATTTCTTGTTATGGTTAAGGTATGAAAGCGCTTGCCATTAAAACTATCTCTGCTGTGATCATCATGACGGGTTTTGGGTCGTCAGCCTATGCAAACCCTTGTGATGATCCCGTGAAGGCAAAATCTCTTGGGGCATATTGTAAGCCAGCCAAAAGCCGCCCCACGTCACAAGGGATGTTGCCGAAATTAGATAAGAACTGGTATCAAGACGCCCTACGTGAGGCGCCAGATAATATTGCGCGCGCGGCGAATGTTACGGAATTAGCGAAACTATCCACCCGACAACAAATACGAATTTTGGAAAAGGGTATTTATTCGGCGAACTTCATTAAAGATGATGACAGCCTGATTGCGTTTTCGGAGCGGTTACAAAATAATCTTGGCGCGACAGTACCTGAACATTATCAAGAAGATCTTGCCGACGCATATTTTGCCGCTGAGCGGTATCAAGACGCGTATAAAACCTACAAGGCATGGTTCACACCAAAAAGTCGTTTCAATAAGGATAGTTTTAGACAAATGGCACGTGTCGCCGAAGACGCGGGAGATAACGCCTTAGCTGCAGACGTTTTAGAAAAGATGTTGTCACAGTCTAAAAAGCGGTATGGCGGACATGCGAAACAAGCCGACCTTTACCTCGATATCATTCGGTTGAGAGCCAAACTGAAGGATCGACAGGCCCTCGATATTCACTCGGCGGGACTTTCCGATTTAATGACAAAGCGGTTTGAGAAACAACCCCTTTCAAAGGCGCGGTATTTTGAAGAGGCGGTTGATTTTTTGCGAGGGTCAAATTTTACCGATCTCGCTCTAAAGTTGGAAAACCAAGCTGTGGACCCAAATGTCGCGACATTGCGCAATCAGGCTCAAAAGTACGAGGCGGATTGTTTGGCGCAGTCAACGAGCGCTTGTATGGATTTGGTTGATATCTACAAAGGCGAAAGTGGATTGGAAAGTAAGCGGTTCGAAGCCTCCCAAACCGCCTGTGAACTGGGTGAAATGAAAGGCTGTTATGTTGAGGCCATATTTCATCACTATGGCGCGCACACAATCAAGAATGAAGAGAAAGCCCACGCGAAGTTCGCCCAAGCCTGTGCAGATGGGCTAGGCGACGCCTGTCACGGCGCGGCCATGATCCATCTGCAAGGTGGGCCATCTCCTGACATAGAGAAAACGCGATATTTCCACACATTAGGCTGCGAAAAGAAGAGTAGCCGAAGCTGCTATGCGCTCGCTAATAATTTCATGCGTCCCAAAGATACGTCCGTGGTTCCTGACCCGAAAAAAGCCCGAAAATATTATAAGAAAGCTTGTAAGTTAGGGGCGCAATCTGCCTGTATCGCAGCGAAGAAAAGATAAATCCGAGCTTAGGCTCGCTTGATGATTACGTATAAATAATCAGACTACCTCCACGTGAGGCGTAACTTTAACCAAAGAAATTGGGTTAATTTGAAGTCTGGATTGACGAAAGATATGCCAACAAGCCGTCTGTTTCTTTAACCGTGAAATCATAGTCAGGCATATCTGCGTGGCCGACATGAATATGCTCTCGGAAATCATCCGCGAGGGATTCTGGATTCGAAATCCCAAACACGGTCCGTAAAGGTGGCGCATCAGCACGCGGACTTGGGCCGCTAGGCTCAATGCTATGACAAGCTGCGCAATTGGCTTTGGCAATATCTTGGCCGAGCTCCACGTATGTCATGTCTATTTTATTTGCGAGCTTCTCGACTGGCGGTTGTTGACACGCAGACAAGGCCATTAAGCCAAATCCCAAAGCGACAGGTTTCGTAAATTTCAACATTTGCATCATGACCCAAGCCTAGTGGCCAAAAATCTGTTTTCCTAGGCTTTAATTTATGACGCGTTGGCCAACATCGCCCTAACAGCCGACACCCAATTCGCACGCGACACAGTTTCTTGCGCGGGACGAGAGGATTTCCATTCTTCATTGGATTCAATTGCGGCGGCAGCTTTCGCACCTTCGTATAGGTCCTTCAGCGTGACTTCACCTGCCGCCATTTCGTCACTGCCCATCAGGACGGCAACTTGAGCGTTGCGGCGATCGGCATATTTCATTTGTTTGGTCACATTACCCGCGCCAACGAAGACTTCCGCACGAATGCCTTCGGCGTGAAGTTCGCCCGCCATTTTGAAATACTCGCCCATAAGCGCCTTATCGAAAGCACAAATCACCACAGGCGGTTTGACGGAAGACTCGAGTGCGTCCATCCGTTCCAACGCGGTCAGGAACCGGGAAACGCCGAAGCTGAATCCTGTTGCGGGGACCGCTTGTCCACGGAATCGCGAGACAAGATCATCATAACGACCACCGCCACCAACAGACCCAATGCGCACGGGACGACCTTTGCGGTCTTTGATTTCAGTCAGTAATTCTGCTTCAAAAACAGGACCCGTATAATATCCCAATCCACGCACAATAGAGGTGTCATAGGCCACGCGGTCATTGCCAAATCCGACAGCATTCAAAATCGTGTCAATTTGCACAAGCTCTTTCACACCATCGAGGCCGCGTTCGGATGTGCCCATCAAGCCTTCAAGCGTGCGAATTGTATCTGCGCGATTATCCGTGGACGCCGTCGTGAAACCTAAGACGGCTTTGATACCCGCCGCGTTTAATTTGGCACCATCGGTGTAATCGCCACTGTCATCTTCGCGGCCTTCTCCAAGCAGCGCTTCAACGCCCGCGGCACCGAGTCTATCTAACTTATCAATAGCACGTAAAACTTGTAGGCGTTGTTCTGCGCCTTCTGCTGTGTTCGGAACGCCAGAAGATTCAAGAATGCCGTCTAGCAATTTACGGTTATTGACACGGATTGCATATTGGCCATCTTTGAGCCCCGCTGCGCGCATAACTTCGGCGGCGAGCATGATCATTTCGGCATCGGCGGCGGCTCCTGCCGCGCCCACACTATCGGCGTCGCATTGTGTGAACTCACGGAAACGACCAGGACCAGGTTTCTCATTGCGGAAAACACTGCCAGCCTGATAGCGACGATAAGGTTTCGCGAGGGCGTCATAATTCTCAGCGACAAAACGGGCAAGCGGCGCCGTCAGGTCATAGCGCAAACTCATCCATTGTTCATCGTCGTCCTGCAACGCAAAAACGCCTGTGTTTGGACGATCGTCATCAGGTAGAAATTTCCCAAGCGCATCCGCAAATTCAAAGGCCGGCGTTTGTAGCGGTTCAAACCCGTGAATATCATAGACCGAGAAAGCGGCCTCGATCAGGCGCGCTTCGGCGCGCAGCATTTCAGCAGAGCGATCTTCAAAGCCGCGCGGACGACGCGCTTTGGGACGGAAAGGTTTGTTCTTTTTGTTTTTGGCCATAATTGGCGCTCTCCCATAATTGGGGTATTGCGGCAAGGCCGCAAGATAGGCAGACTGCACGAAACTTACGAAGGGGCCTTCACATGAAACACATTCTACAGAAATCGCTAGGCATTGCGCTCGTCCTGGGCATGACGACGTCTGCACAGGCGAAACCCAGCGTGAATGATATTCAACAATGTCAGGCCGTTGTTGATTTTACGATAGAACGTGTGAAGTCTGTCAAAAAGTACAGCAAAGGCGACGTCAAGGCGATCGTGAACCCCTTGAAAACTTATGAGACCTTTCTACAATCCGATCATGTTGATCCAGGGCTTCTAGTTTTCACCAAAGGTGACAAAGCCGCCGCAAAGGACCTTCAAACACAGATCAACACCTATAAAGGTCAAGTTGTTGCAGGATTAAAGGCGCGTCACCCGCAAGAACGCATTTTCACTGATCAAGCGATAGCGATTAATAATTGCTACACAGCTGCGCCAATGGGAGCGGATAAAACAGAGGTGATGAAAACCGCTTTGGAAACGATTATAAAGCTAGCCCAGCAAGGTTAGTTATTTCCTGTAGGCGCGAGTGATAATGACGGGCTCTGTCAGAATTTGTCCGCTGGTCGCGCCGAGATCAGATTCACCTTTGGCTTCCATCGCCTGAATTCGTTTTACGACATCCATACCGTCCGTGACACGGGCGAAGGTGGCATATCCCTGTCCGTCATCATTGCGGGTTCCACCTGTGTCGAGGAAATCATTATTCCCGACATTTATAAAAAAGTAGGTGGCGCTACCCGTACCGGGTTTATCTCGCGCAATCGAAACAGCACCGTCTGAATTGCTGATACCTGTGTCAGTGGTCAGCTCATGCGCGATGGGGTCACCGATTACGGTCTGATCTAAACGTCCGCCTTGGATCAAGCTCATGCCCATCTCTCGCGGGTCATTGTCAGCCCGCACGACACGATAAAATCCTTGATTATTATAGTGCCCACCGTCGACATAACGCAGAAAGTCACCCGCACTGATCGGCGCACGAGCTGAGTAGACTGTGATTTCGATCTCACCTTCGGTTGTCTCAATCATGACGACAGTATCCTTTACGGGCCAGTCAGCTCCAGCCGAACACGCTGTGATGATAAGAGCGGCAATGAGAGATATTTTACGCATAGGCCCTCATGAACTTCGGGCACGGGCCTGTCCAGAGCGCACCAAATAAAGGTGTTCAGATTGCGTTCACCTTACGAGCCCTATCACATGTGCAAGGTTGCCAACGTACACATCTGGGGGGATGAACGAGGGCGACCTGGGCAGGTTGAGTTACTGTGGTTGCCCCCAAGGTAGCTCCCTGCCCGCCCTAAATTCCTCTATATTTTTACTCTAAATCACCCTTCCACGACTGTCATACTGCGACGGCGCCAAGATTGCGCTCCCGACAACGCTCACTTAAAGATCGTGAATGGGTAAATTTTTAAAATGCGTCTCCACTCAGACAATTAACGGGCTGATGATTCACGGGATCATTCAAAATGGTCGTTACTTTTTGACAGACATACCGATTTTCGAGGACGGCATAATTGATTGTTGGGGATGTGTTGATCTCTCACTCTTCAAGAAAAAGATTCAAAACGGATGGATGGTGCCGACGGTTAAAAATGGAAACTCCCTCCACATCAGTGAACTCGGAAAGGTCGAAATTTTGCACGCTGAATGGGCAAGTAAAAGCGGGAAGGAACTTTATAAATTCGTTAAATGTCTCGTCAAAACACTCAATTCATCCATGATTAACCTCTATGATATGAAAGGCTCAGACGTCTACACACCAGAGGGAAAACAGTTTCAGACACGCAAAGTTTCTCGATCTAAGCCTAAATTCTGCAAGCCCGATAGTGACAGCTTTTTTGTAGAGACAAGCGGTGGAACAATGAGGCATTTCGTAAAAGAGAATGACATATTCTATTACGTCCGATCTACGGTTTTTAATGATGAAACGGTTGTCATATCAGGGCTGCCCAGCACTCGAGCTTTCCGTGTCTCCGAGTTTAGAGACAATCTTCTGCACAATGATGACTACGGCTTCCCGAATGTCGGCGCTCGAATTTCTATTGAAGATCTTACCTCGTTTACGGTTGGACAAGCAGACTGGTTTATAGACAGGGAAGGCCTGAATCAAAACCTAGATTCCATTTTACGCGGATTGAGGGGAGGCCCGTCTCTCGTACAGATCTGCATTGATGTATTCGAGGTGTTCAAAGAGGGCCCAACGCAAGAGAACTTAGATCGCTTACGACAGGCCTATGAGAACGTGCCCCAACACGATCGTATGTTTTGCGGTGGGCAAGATGAAAAAGACATCCCTATTCGAATTGCCCTGTACGGGGAACAAGAAATAGAGAATTGGTCTCACTGGCAAGCGGCGAAAGCTCAAGGTTATAAAGCGCCGACAATTAATGTTCCTAAAATTATAGAGCCTTAAATCAGCTAGGTATTGTTGGGTGACACGTCTTAGACGTTTATTTCACCAAAACTATTCAACCATCGCCATCAGCGCTGTTGTCGACGCATCATGGTCACCAGACTTCCCTGTGGACATTTCATCCAAGATCGTTGTCGCGAGGACTTTCCCTAGCTGCACACCCCATTGATCAAAGCTATTCACATTCCAGATGATACCTTGGACAAATGTCTTGTGCTCATAAAGCGCGATCAGGTGACCGAGTGCATTCGGAGATAATTCATCCAATGTCAGTGTTGTCGAAGGACGGTTCCCCGGAAATGTCATTTGCGGCGCGAGTGAATCTAAGTCTGCACGATCCCCAAGTTCGGCTCGCACAACCCCTTCGGATTTACCCAACATCAAAGCCTCAGACTGCGCAAAACAATTGGCCAATAAGGCCGTGTGATGGGCAGGACGTTCTTCGTGATCTTTCAACACCGCGACAAAATCAACGGGTGCCCCACCATAACGGCCAGCGCTTGGGCCTTGATGCAACCATTGGAAGAAGGCGTGTTGGCCATTCGTGCCTTCATCGCCCCAAATCACAGGACAGGTCAGTGTGGAGGTCTCTCCCTCGCGGGTAGCAGATTTACCATTACTTTCCATTTCTAGCTGTTGAAGGAAGGCCGAGAATTTGCGCAGGCGGCGGCTGTAAGGGATAACGGCTTGCGAGCCATAACCCAGACCATTGCGGTTCCAAATCCCAACCAATGCCATCATGACAGGCAGGTTTTCCTGCAAAGGTTGGTCACGGAAATGCAGATCCATTGCGCGGGCACCATCAAGGAAGTCAGCAAAGACATCAGGACCATAGGCAATTTGCAGAGAGAGACCGACAGCGGACCAAACGGAATAGCGGCCACCGACCCAATCCCAGAAATCAAATATGTTTTCAGGGGCGACGCCAAATTCTACTGCACCGTCACGATTAGCTGTCACGGCGATCATGTTGGAATTTCCAAATTCACCCAACCATGCCCGAACGGATTCACCGTTCATTTTGGTTTCCTGCGTCCCAAAAGATTTGGAGACGACAACGGCCAATGTTTCGGCAGGATTTAAGCCTTTGATGGCATCATTGACCGATGCCCCGTCGACGTTTTCTGCAAAACGGAGCGTCAGGGATTGTTCCGCGCTGGCTTCAAAAGCATCCGCAACAAGACGTGGGCCAAGATCCGATCCGCCAATCCCAATGTGAACGATATTTTTGAACTTACCTTCGGCACGGATGGTATTGGCATAGGTCGCCATGCGTTGACGCATCTCTGCAATTTCGGCTTGGTTGTCTGCGCTACCGCCAACACCACGTAGAGCCATATGAAGGACGGCGCGATCTTCTGAGGTGTTGACCTTTTCGCCAGAGAATAGCTTTGCCCGCCATTCTTCCAGATCACATTTCGCCGCCATGTCCAGCAAGGCTTTTAGCCCCGCAGCATCCAAAGCTTGTTTGGAGAAATCCGCACGAAGGGGTCCCTCACGCAGGGTGAAGTTCGTCAAGCGGTTGGGTTCTGCGTCGAACAGTGACGCGATAGAAATATCACGATCCGCTTCTGATGCGATGGAGGAGAGTAGCTGTTTACGATGGGTCATGGTGGTCCATTACATTTTTCGGGGATTAGAAAAAGGTCAAGAGAACGATTTTAAGCGTTTAATAGGGTGGGAAAGGCGGCGTGGAGCGTTGAATAATGTCCGAGGTTTTCATGACTAACAAACTTAACTCCTGACGAGATATGTTTCCCCAAGGCCACTGACATTTCAGCCGGCGCCCAATTGTCAGAGGTCCCGTAATGGATCGTCACAGAGCATTCAATCCGCTGCAGGTCCTCTTCCCACGGCTGAACATACTCACGAACGGCGCGCGTATATTCGCGCCGATGACGACCGAGTGAAAGCTTCAGACCGTCCAATAGGTTTTGTCTGAATTCGGGATCATTTAGTAAGTCCAAATCCGCATCTGGGCTGCCAACAAACATTGTTTTAAGGATCAAGTCTGGGGCGATTGCGACCCCTAAACGTTGAAGCATTGAAAATGCAGCAAATCTCCAAGCCCCTTTCGAGGCTAATTCAAAAACACTGCGTCCTGCCATATCAGGGAGAAAGTTGCCGAGCGCCAACGGGGCGGCAGGCGCAATCAAGGTCAATTTCTTGACGCTCTCTGGACGATGCGAGGCCAGCTTTAAGGCCGTCATCGCACCAAGAGAGAACCCAATCACATGCGCCGTATCAGACCCGTCCGTAGGGTTGCCCGTCAACATCGCAGCATTAAAAGCTGCGAAATCAAGCGGCCCCAAAGTTTGAATAGGCGGAGTTGAATCACCCATAAAACCAGAAATTTCAGCCGCCGAGCCTGGCAGGCCATGGCAATAAAAAATCTGAGGCGTTGTCATGTTCAACTCACGTCTTCTTCAAACTTTTGAAGCCGCGCCTTTCTAATGAGGTCTACCCTTTAATCGCGGCTTGTTGCATAGCGCACAGCTCTTTGATGCCTGTGACAGCAAGACGTGTAAGTTCGGCCATTTCGTCTGCGGAGAATGGCGTATCTTCGGCACTGGCTTGAACTTCGATAATTCCGCCAACATCGGTGAGTACGAAATTCGCATCCGCCTGCGCTGCACTGTCTTCTGTATATTCGAGATCGAGGCGGCATGTCCCGTCAACGATGCCGCAAGACACAGCCGCCATATTGGCAAAGACTGGATTTTCAGTCAACTCGCCCGATTTGACAAGCGTCTCACAGGCCAACCAAAGTGC
This sequence comes from uncultured Caulobacterales bacterium, assembly GCA_938040095.1. Classification (GTDB taxonomy): domain Bacteria; phylum Pseudomonadota; class Alphaproteobacteria; order Caulobacterales; family Maricaulaceae; genus Litorimonas. Next base: position 8,026 of record CALHXF010000184.1, on the reverse strand, counting down.
AACCCAACCGCCAGAAATGGACGCCGTACGTGTGCCACCATCGGCCTGCATGACATCGCAATCGATGATGATTTGACGTTCGCCCAGCCTCTCCAAATCAATAACGGCCCTTAGGGATCGACCAATTAGGCGTGAAATTTCAATCGTTCGGCCGCTTTGTTTACCACGTGCCGCTTCACGGCTGTTACGTGTATGAGTGGAGCGCGGGAGCATGCCATATTCAGCCGTGACCCAGCCGCGCCCTTTGCCCTTTAGCCAACGCGGAATACCTGCATCGATACTAGCCGTGCACAACACATGTGTGCCGCCAAATTTTACCAGACATGATCCTTCAGCGTAGGCGTTCGCGCCTGTTTCAAAGGAGACATTACGGAGTTCATCCAAGGCACGATCATTGGGACGCATAGTAGTTCCATTTCTTTGAGAGAGTTTATTTTGGGTTGGGTTCAGTTTTTAAGAATTTGAAATAATGGCAAGGACGACCTTCGCGGCCCGCTTTAGCCTCATAGCGTGTTCCTGGCCAATCATCGCCGCGAACGCGCCATTGTTTTACGCCGTCATGGGTGAACGACCAACCGCCACCATCTTCGCCAGTAAAGCGTTTTAGGCGGCTCAACGTCCAATCCACATAATGAATAATATCAGAGGCAAATCGCAATTCACCCCCCGGCTTCAAGACACGGTAAAGTTCTGCAATGAATTTAGAGCGCAGAAGGCGGCGCTTATTATGGCGTGTTTTTGGCCACGGATCAGGAAACAAAATGAAAATTCGTGATAATGAATGATCAGGCAGCGCCGCCAACACATCGCGTACATCGCCGTAATGCAGAGACAGGTTCGTAAGGTTAGCTTCCGCGGCGCCGCGCACAGCTTTTGCAACACCGTTCATGAACGGTTCTGCGCCAATCAAATGAATATCTGGATGAGCCTCGGCTTGCCAAAGCAAATGTTCGGCACCGCCAAATCCGATCTCGAGCCAAAGCTCATCTTTCGCCTCGAGATCAGAAAGTGGTGCGTCGATGTCCCATTTCAGTTTCGGAAAGGTTTCATCCCAAACCGCTTGGACATGCGGTGACAATGGGCGGCCCTTGGCCCGCCCAAATGTTCGAAATTTATCTGACTCGCGGTCGAAACTCATGTCTCACCTATTTAAGATCAGGGCCTACTTCAGATCAGGCAAAATCTCAGATTCAGCCCGCCTCACAATAAGACGGGCCTATAGGGCGAGTGCGTGACGCAATAAAGCGCTATTCTTCCTCAGATTCACCCAAAGAGCGTGCAAGTTCCAAAATTTGACGGCGGACCGCTTTGTTTTTGATCTTCAACACAGCTTTTGCGAGGCTGACGCCATCTGTCGAGTTGATGAAATCATACACGATTGGTGCTTCATCTGGTCCCGCGGACAAAAGCGCAGGATTATCGGATTGACCGCCATATTCAGTCGACAAGCCATCGTAGAAAAATCCAACAGGTACATCTAAAACTTCTGAAAGTTTCCAAAGACGTGAGGCACCAACGCGGTTCGCGCCGCGTTCATATTTTTGTACTTGTTGAAACGTGACGCCCAATTGGTCGCCGAGTTTCTCTTGACTCATACGGAGTATTTTACGGCGGAGTCGAACACGCGCGCCAACATGCACGTCCACCGGATTCGGTGAGCGTGGCCCAAGTTTTTCAGTCATAATTCATCCCATCTACGTTCAGTGCCAAGTGACAAATGTCTTGGTGCCCCCACCAAAAATGACGAACGTCTCTACTATTTAAGTTTCTAAGTTAGCGACGTGGTCCCACACCACGTCTACCAATGCGCGAGCTTATGACGCATGTTGATAAACTTATCAAGAGCAGCAATCTTTCGATGAGTTTAATCTTACTGTTGAATTTCAGTGGCTTAATCAACCGTGTGTCAAGAAAAGACACATTTGTGACCGCAACCTTACCGTGAACACGGCCGTAGGGATCAAAAATACCACTGATCCCGTTCGACGCGGCGCGAACAATCGGTAAGCCCGTTTCTATGGCACGATACCGCGCAATATTGGCGTGCTGCGCAGGTCCCGCGCTGCGCCCGAACCACGCATCATTAGACTGGTTGAGGATGAATTCGGCAGGGTTTTCTAGGTCTATGGGGGTGAGTCCGGGAAAGGCCACTTCGTAACAAAGTTGCGGGGATACGCGTGGCAAGCCAGGGAAATCGATCAAGGTCTTTGTCTTGGCGGGTGAAATCGACGCCAGATTCGTCGAAATGAGAGGGAATTGCACGTCCTCGAACCAGTCCATCATCGGGATATGTTCGCCAAATGCGACCAGTTTTCGTTTGCGATTTGATCCCGCAACGGCCGCGACGCCGTTTTCGTCGAATATAATCGCGACGGACGCATTGTAATATCGACGTCGGCCTTGCTCAATCTCGGTCTGAAGCGAATTCATCAACCAAACAGGCGGCGTTGTATCCCCATCAGATAGAGCCGACCCCATCGCATATAATAGATCAGGGTCATCCATTGCGGGTCCGCCAAATCCACGGACCGCGCCCTCTGGCCAAATCAAATGCGATACGTCTTTAATACCGGGCGAGACACTGGCGCGAATAAATTGGTTGGTGACACCGACAGCCGTATCGGGCGTCATCATTTCAGATTGCTTAAATGGCACCGAAACGATGCGTAGGTTTATGTCGTCATGAAATTCTAACTCCGCATTTGAAAGACGGACATGTCCAATTCCGTAAATCACTAAGAGCGGAAGACTCGTCACCGCAAACGGCCACACCCGTTTCCGCCAGAAAATTGCCTGCCCCAGAGCTGCCCCCATCAAGAGGACCAAAGCCGAAAGACCATAAGCCCCCATCCATCGCGCAACTTGGGACGGACGCGACCCCGCTTCAAAGATATAGGCAGTCAAGTTCCACGGAAATCCGCCGAACGCATTGCCTCTTGCGATTTCGGCTAGGGTGAATGCGGCCGTAAAAGCAAGGACAGCCATTGGCCCTGCCAGACGCGCACGGGCGAAAAACGCACCCGCCAAAGCCCAAAAGAAAGCCAGTAAGAAAGCAAGCCCTGCCACCATGAATGGCATGACGGGAATAAATTCAGGACCACGCTCGATGAAAGCAGACCCCACCCAAAATGTCCCTGCCGCGAAATATCCGACGGCCCACCATAGCGCGACGGAGAACCCCCGTCGTCCAGGCCGGTCTTCATCCGCGACCCACTGCAATCTCGCATATAAAACGGCGAAGGATATCAGCGTGACAGGCCAAAAGTGAAAAGGCGCATGACCCAGAACCGCCAGTGCGCCCAAGACCAACCCAAGGCCACGTCCGCGCCAACCTTTGGACCGCAATATAAAAGGAACATTCATATCGTGTCTGACTTTATGACCCCTGTGTCGGATCGGGCTTTGGAACGTTTATGTCCTCTTCTGAGACCGTAGTTTTTGCCGCCGCCTTATCCGACTTTGGTTTATCTAATGCCTCATCTGCATCAGACTTTCGCTTGGCGTCAGAAATCCGAAGGCGTTTCACGCGGCGCGAGTCTGCGTCCATAACTTCGAACTCTAGGCCTGACGCATGGCGAATGATTTCGCCGCGCTCTGGCACACGCCCCGCAAGCGTAAAGATCAACCCGCCAAGCGTGTCCACATCGTCTTCTTCGTCGGGGGTCGCAAAATCGCGGCCTAAGGCCTCTTCGAAATCATCAATGTGAATACGCGCATCCGCTTCCCAAACCGAACGCCCGCCCTTGCCTGTTACGATTTGGACTTCGGGGTCTTGCTCGTCGTGTTCATCGTCAATATCGCCAACGATCGTTTCAATGAGGTCTTCAATCGTAACAATACCATCCGTGCCGCCATATTCATCGACGACAATCGCCATATGAATTCGACGTCCCTGCATCCGCCGCAGGAGATCTTGCGCCAACATTGAGGGTGGCACGAAGAGCACTTCGCGTTTGATATACTGCAACACTTTCTTGTTTGGGTAAGTTTTGTTGGTGCGGCCCTTGGCGTCCAACATGAGGTAAGGCAGTAAGTCTTTAATATGCACCATCCCCGTTGGTTCATCGAGGGTCTCTTTATAAACGGGTAAACGAGAGTGACCCGCCGCTTTGAAGGCGTCAGATAAATCCGTGAGCTTGCAAGCGCTTTCGACGGCGACAATATCGGCACGCGGCACCATCACATCATCAACGCGCAAACGATGAAAACGCTCTGCGGCGGAGACCATGCGGCTTTGCGACAGATCAGACGCGCGCGGTGTGACCGCAGCCTGCGGGGATGGACGTTTGAGGAGGTCGCGCAAGCGACGTTTGGGAGGTGCCTGAAGGGGGCTTTCATCGGTCATAATAGAATTATTCGTCGTTTACCTGATACGGGTTGTCAATGCCCAGCGTGGCCAAGGCCGCAATTTCAATGGATTCCATTTCCTCAGCCGTTTCATCGGTGAGGTGATCAAAGCCCTGTAGATGCAGCCAGCCATGTATCAGCAAATGTGTGAAATGCGCGTTAAATGAAGCACTCTTATCTTTGGCCTCTCGGGCTACAGTTTCACGCGCCAAAACAATGTCACCCAGCAACATACCCGCTTGCGGGAAGGATAGCACATTCGTTGGTGCGTCTTTACCGCGATAGTCACGGTTCAAAACCTGCACTTGCGCGTCATCTGATAAGACAACCGATAGCTCGCCGACGCGGGGGTCCTCGAATTGATCCGATACAGCCGCAACGGCGCGCGCGATCAGGTCCTCGGATTCAGGCCACCCTTCGGATTGTATAGCAATGTCGATAGACGCGTTCATCGCCGCGCCCTTACAAGTTTCCCTTTGAAGGGGAAAGCGCGGTGCACAGGGGTCACTTAATCGTCATTGCCTAATCTTTCGGCCCACTCTCATAGGCATTGACGATTTTCCCAACGAGCGGATGACGCACAACATCACTGGCGAGAAATTTAATCTGCTCAATGCCTTTGATACCTTCGAGGATACCCAGCGCATGTGCCAAGCCAGAGGTTTGTCCGCGCGGAAGATCCGTTTGCGTCGGATCACCCGTGACCGCATATTTTGCGCGTTCCCCCAATCGCGTCAGAACCATTTTCATCTGTGGAATTGTCGCATTTTGTGCTTCGTCAATGACAACAAAAGCATCAGACAGCGTGCGACCTCGCATGAACGCCAACGGCGCAATTTCGATATCGCCAGTTGCGCGGCGTCGATCGACTTCATCCTTACCCAACACCATGTGCAGCGCATCCCAGATCGGTTGCATGTAGGGATCAACTTTTTCGTTCAAATCACCTGGCAAAAAGCCGAGACGTTCGCCCGCCTCAACAGCAGGACGGCAGGCGATAAATTTCGTGATCTCGCCCCGCGCCAATAGTGACGCGCCATAGGCGGTCGCCAAAAATGTTTTCCCCGTGCCCGCTGGACCGACACCAAATGTAATCGTCTGTTCACGCATGGCATGAATAAACTTTTCTTGACGCTTTGTCTTTGGAACAATCGGGCTGCGGCGTGGAAAGGGAATGATCGCATCCGTCATCGCGGCCTTAACTTTGCCTTTTCCCATCGCGCGGATCAGCGCGCGAATATCGGACGGGCCACACGGCCAACCGCGCTCAAGCCGTTGATAGATTTCTTTGACCAACTCACCCGCGCGCGCCACGGACGGACCATCGCCATTAATATGCACGGCCGAACCTGGGGCTTCGATATAGACGCCAAAGGCTTCCTCGATCAGCGCCAAATTCGCATGGTTGGACCCACACAAACGCCGCACCAAATCAACATCGTCAAATTCAAATATTTCAGTCTGTTTGCTCATGAGGTCTAGATAGAACGTGTCGATCGGTATTACGAGTGGCGAATTGACCACTTTGCACCAACAGGGACGTTATGGTCAAAAACTACGGCGAGTCCTCTACATTGAGTTCAACCACCCGCGATAACGCAAACATATCGTCTTGGCTGTGAGCGGTGTTAGATAGGGCGATGAAACTATAGCCTGTCTCAATAGAGTGAACTGCGACAATGTTCGTCGCACCATTAGACCCAGATTGCCAAGAATACAGGGCATCTGGCGATGATTTATATGTCATCACCCGCCCACCATAAGCATAGTTTTCATCTGACGTTGTCAGCGTGGAAAAGCGTTTGAGACTCTCCGCGGATAATAATTCACCTCCATACACTCCATCAAAAATTCGCACCATGTCTTCGGCGCTGGTATAGCTGCCACCCCCAAGCGTGGGCGGGATTGGAAAGTCACCTGTGTGGAAGTCATCATCTTCATCAAAGCCGACAGCGAAATCTTCATCACCGACATCCGTAGCCTCCAGCGTCATATCAAAGACGCCGCTACGCGTTGCGCCGACGGGGTCAAAAACGTAACGACTCAATAATTCACCATAAGTTGCCCCTGTTACGGTTTCGAGGATGAGGTGAACATAGACCCAATTAGCGTACACATAGTCAAATGCGGTGCCTGGTTGCGCGGATAAGTTCCCATGCCCAAATCGCGCCACCGCCTCTGCTAATGTCATGTCTAGCCCCAGATCGCTGAGTGTCGCATCGGGGTTAGCCTTCAACCCACCCATCATTTGTCCCATTACAGGGCGAAAAGAAGCGGGCAATCCTGAGCGATTAGAGAGGAGATGCGCTAGCGTGATACCGCCCCTATCCTGCGTGATTTCATCACTTAGATAAATCGAGATCGAGGCGTCCAGATCAAGCTTTCCCCGTTCGGCTAAGGCAAAGACTATAATCGACGCAAATAGCTTATCTACGGACCCCGTTTGGAAAACGGTCTGCCCTGTCAGTTTTTGACCCGTCTGATGATTGGCCGCGCCAGTGGGGAGAATATAGGTCGTTTCCGCCCCCCGTCCGACCGCGATCACCCCATTGAAGTTATTCTCGGCGACCCAAGTTCGGACAGCGGCATCTACACCAATTGTGTCGGGCGCAGTGATTACAACAGATGTGGTTGGCAAAGACGCCTTGGGTTGGCAGGCCGTTAAATAGATAGCCGTCAACAAGAGAGGTGGTAGATAGCGATTCATTTTGGTCTCCTTTGGTCACGAATAACTTGGCACAGTCTTTCGCGGACACTTCGAGTATTGAACTACAAATGTAGTCATCGCAAGTCGTTTCGGGATCAAGGTGCAAGACGCCACCCAAATCGCACTTTAGCCTTGCCTTCATTGCCCTGTCCAATTTAGGCATGACACTAGACCTTTCGCATCTGAGAGATAGACATGACCGATACGCAAGCACCCGACCCGACCCCCACGCCCGCCAAAGACCCCGCAAAGGGGTTTCTTGGGTGGGTTGAACGGACGGGTAATAAATTGCCTGATCCTGTTTTCTTGTTTTTCTATCTGATTATCTTCTTGGTTCTCCTCTCGGTCGTGATTTCATTGATGGGCGGGTCGGCGACATTAAGCGAGCAAGTGTTGGGCGGAATGCCCGAAAGCCAGAAGAACCGGTTTAGTATTGGTGCAGATGGGATCATTCCTGCGATGAGCTTGCTCTCGGGGGAAAACATTGCGCGCCTTTGGGTCGAGATGCCCAAGACATTCACCCATTTTCATCCGCTTGGTTATGTCCTCGTCGTGATGCTCGGCGCTGGTGTCGCGGAGCGTTCCGGCTTATTTGCCAGCGCCATGCGAGCGGCCGTCAGAAAGGCCCCGCTATTTCTACTCACGCCTGTTGTTGCACTCGTCGCGATGGTGGGCAATCACGCGGCGGACGCAGCCTATGTGGTCCTCATCCCGCTAGCAGGTGTTTTGTTCGCCAGCGCAGGACGCCATCCGTTGGCGGGTATCGCCGCAGCTTTTGCCGGTGTTTCCGGCGGGTTTTCGGCCAATGTCGCGCCAGGTCAGTTGGATGCGTTGCTTTACGGGATTACAGAGGAAGCGGGTGAAATCCTTGTCGCGGGCTATGATGCCAATATCGCGGGTAACACCTATTTCATCATGGCGTTGCTCGTAATTTATCTGCCGCTGATTTGGTTCGTCACGGATAAGATCATC
>CALHXF010000183.1 GCA_938040095.1 uncultured Caulobacterales bacterium | reverse complement strand
GCTATTATCAAAAAAAGGGCATTCCGTTTAATCAACAATTATTTGATCAAGACTTTGAACTATTCTTGTCAATTTTAGCGAGTGATTAGCTAGGCGAGCTGAACACTCACTGTGAGCAAAAGTTTCGTTTTCTTTGAAACTTAAGTTACTCCGAATGGATAACTTATTGGTTTCGATAACAATCCTTACATGCCTGCGCAATAACTCAAATCAACATAGCGCCATTGTCCTTCTTTGTGCGTTTTAAGCCTCCCACGTCAGGTCCAGCATGCCCCCACAAGACGTTTCGAAACTCCGTCCCCGTTTATAGAAAAGTGGAAATTATATATTTCAATAGCTTTCATTTATTTTCATGAAAATAATCCTCGGAGCTAAAACCTATGATATGTTTTCCTAGTTCTTTCGGACACGGGACAGGCGGGCGTCTCATAAAATCGATTCTGAATCGGTTTTTGATGAAACCTTCAAAAACCGCTGCTGCGTGGTGCATTTGCCTAGCAACCAGATGCGTCGAAACTCGCGTAAAACACTTTTTCTACTTCGGTATTCCGTCGCGGATATCGATCACGCCGACAGTCCCGCTTAAAAATCCGTATGCGGAGGACCCCTTTGATGGGTCGTAGTCAATCACGCTTGTTCAAAAATATAACCGCGATACGTGATTTTTGTTTTTGTTCCGTGAGTGAGACCGCATCGCCGCAGTCCCTCTTCTGGGGCAGACCCTTTCATGATCCTCTGTACAATTTTGGAAGGACCAATGGGGTCACGTCGATAGCGAGGCCACGTCAACAATCTGCCACGTGGAGGGTGTAATATTTCTGCATTCCGCTCCCATCCAATACTAGGCAAATTCTTCTGTAACCGCTATGGGTCTCCTTCGTTGACGCAAACATCTTGCGCATAGGAAGACTATCATGACCAAATGGACGCCCTCAAGCTGGCGCAGTAAACCCGCAAAACATATTCCGAGTGATTATCCGGATGTGGCCGAATTGAACGATGTTGAGACGACTCTAAAGGGGTATCCACCGCTTGTCTTCGCAGGTGAAGCCCGTCGTTTGAAAGCGCGTTTAGGCCAAGTCGCAATGGGAAAATCCTTCTTGTTGCAAGGTGGTGATTGCGCCGAGAGTTTCAAAGAGTTTCATCCTGACAATCTTCGCGATACATTCCGCGTCATGATGCAAATGGCTGTGGTCCTGACTTATGGCGCGGGTCAACCCGTCGTCAAAGTTGGCCGTATTGCGGGTCAATTTGGTAAGCCGCGTAGCTCACCTATTGAGGTCCGTGATGGGGTAGAATTGCCGTCTTACCGCGGTGACAATATCAATGGCATGGACTTCAACCCTGCCTCTCGTATTCCTGATCCGCAACGCTTGTTGAAAGCGTACGGGCAATCTGCTGCGACGATGAACTTGCTGCGCGCCTTCGCAACAGGGGGTTATGCTAATCTGCGCAATATCCACAAATGGACATTGGGATTTGTTGACGGCTCTCCGCAGACTAAAAAATACAAAGAGATGTGCGAGAAAATCGAAGACGCTCTTAACTTCATGGATGCTTGCGGTGTCACGCCCGAATCTACGCCCCAAATGGCGGCGACAGATTACTACACGTCTCATGAAGGTCTCTTGTTGGGCTATGAAGAAGCTATGACCCGCATCGATAGTACGACGGGTCGTTGGTATGACACGTCGGCGCATATGCTCTGGATCGGAAACCGCACACGTCAACTTGATCACGCCCATGTCGAATTCATGCGCGGAATTGAAAACCCAATTGCGATGAAAATCGGTGAGGGCCTTGAGCCAGATGAGTTGATGAAGCTCCTCGATGTGCTGAACCCGGAAAATGAAGCGGGTAAGATCACGCTCATCGCGCGTTATGGTCACGATAAAGTTGCACAAGGTCTGCCGACTCTCGCGCGGGCGATTAAACGGGCGGGGCGTCACGTCGTGTGGTCCTGCGATCCGATGCATGGGAATACGATCAAAACCGACAGTGGATATAAAACCCGTCCATTCGACAATATCATGACTGAAGTCAGCCGCTTTATGCAGGTTCTACATTCGGAAGGCTGTTGGCCTGGTGGCGTACATTTTGAAATGACAGGTCAGAATGTGACGGAATGTTTGGGTGGATCTGCCCGCGCTGTTCGCGAAGAAGACTTGTCTTCACGTTATCACACACATTGCGATCCGCGTTTGAACGCCGATCAAGCGCTAGAGCTTGCGTTCCTAATTTCCGAAGAATTGGGCAGCTATCGCAAAGAAGATGCCACGCGCCTCACGGCATAAGTGTCGACTTAAAATGGAGAGCTGCGGGGAAATCCCTCGCGGCTTTCAAGCGACCCAACCGCGCATAAAAAAACCGCCCCAAATGGGACGGTTCAAAATCAATCAGCTGAATTAAGACCTATAGGTCTTTGAGAGCCGCCGATGGCTTGAATGAAGCAGATGTCTTAGCTTTTGACATCATCATTTTGCCAGTCGCCGGGTTACGCATTTCGCGGGATTCGCGATGCTTTGCTACGAATTGACCAAAGCCAGGAATAACAACCTTAGAGCCGTCGCCTTGCTTCATTTCGTTCGTGATTACTTCAACAAATGCGTTCAGCATGTCGCCTGCAGCAGCTTGTGTTTCGCCCGTGTGTTCAGCCAAAGCGCTGACGAGTTCTTTCTTGTTCATCTGGATTCTCCCTCGTGATGAAGCGAGCCGGCTAGTTTGCCGGTGCTAGGGTAATTCCTAAGGATTGGGATTGGCGTGTCACGAAAAACTGCGGATTTATGGGCATTTGAGGCGTATTTATACAGATTTAGACGTGAAATACGGATCGAGAGTGCCCATTCCACCCGCATGCCGTGCCAAATCACTCGGAACGGCCTGAAAGTGATTCTCATTTTTCCACTTGCAAATCCCGTCTCAGACGGCGTTAAGGCCCCATGACACAACAATTGAAAACGGGTTTAATCGGTGCGGGCGTCTTCGCGGGCTATCATGCGAATAAGCTGGCGGCGCATCCACGTATCGCATTTATGGGTGTTCATGACCCCGACACAGGTCGCGCGCAGAGCTTGGCGGAAAAGCACAATGTTCAAGCGCTCACATTGAAGGCGCTGCTGGCCGCTTGTGACGCCGTCATCATTGCCTCTCCCGCCAGCTACCACGGCAATCTTGGCCGCTTGGCTTTGGAGGCTGGATGTCACTGTTTGATTGAAAAGCCGATTGCGACAGATGTCGAGAATGCCTCAGAAATTACACGTCTCTCGATGGAGCGCAATTTGGTGGTTCAAGTCGGGCATCAGGAACGCATGGTCTTGCGAGCGATTGGATTAGACCGCGTCAGTGAATCGCCGTTGGCGATTACGGCGGTTCGATCCAATCCTTATTCGGCGCGTGGGACAGATACATCGGTCACGATGGATTTGATGACGCATGACATTGATCTTTGCACTGCAGTATTCGGACAAGGTCCAGATCGCGTTGAAGGAAACTCCAAGCCTATAAAATCTGAAACCCCCGACGAAAGTCATGCGACGCTTCACTATGGCACAGCTACGGCACAGCTGATCGCCAGCCGCGTTGTTGAAAAAGGCGAACGTCACATGACGATCATATATCCGTCGGGAGAGGTGCGTATTGATTTCAACGCTAAGTCACTTGTGCATACGACCCCGTTCGATTTGAACGTGGACTTCGCGAATGATCCACAGGCAAGAGATAGCCTAGGCGCCGCGACAGATATATTCGTAGGGGCCGTCTTAGAGGGAACGCCTGTTCTGGTAAGTGCCAAAGCAGGTCTGATCGCGGTAGAAGCGGCTGTAAAAATTGATGGGGGAGTGTGATGCGTATTTTTAAATGGGTCGGCATAGGTGTCGGCGCGATTGTTGCGTTGGGCCTTATTTTACTGGCGTTAAATTGGTCGACGGTGAAACGTCTGATGACAGTCAATACCCTGTTTGATGCCGATAAGATCGTAACGAATTTTTCGAGCATGGATTCCGCCTTCCTGCATCACGATCTAACGATTGGTGAATCGAAGGCTTGGGAAGAAGATATTCACGACATTCCCGAAACGGTTATGCTTGCCGGGAAGGAAGCAAACCTCGCGGCAGCTTTGGATGAACTCGACACGACCGCGCTTGTCATTATTCGCGATGGCAAACTCATCCATGAAAGCTATTTTAGAGATACCGGCCCCGATGACCTCCGTATCAGTTGGTCTGTCGCGAAGTCCTTTATGTCGGGTCTTTATGGGCAGGCGATTGAAGACGGCCTGATGGATATTTCTCAACCGATTGAGGTCTATCTCCCGCAGCTCAAAGGCACAGCTTATGAGGGCGCGACCGTTGCCAACATCTTGAACATGGCGAGTGGCGTGAAGTTCAATGAAGATTACATGGACCCGAAATCTGACATTAACGACATGGGTCGTGTGCTCGGCCTTGGTGGGTCAATGGACAAATATACGGAAACCCTCGTCGAGCGTCAGAATGAGCCTGGTACGGTTTGGCAATATGTGTCGATTGATACACATGTGGCCGCGATGGCATTGCGCAAAGTTACGGGTAAGTCCCTGCATCAAATGTGGGAAGAAACTTACGGCGCGAACCTCGGGATGGGCAAAGCTCCGTTCTATCTGACGGATGGCAAGGATGTCGCTTTTGCACTCGGTGGATTAAACCTGCGCACACGCGACTATGCCAAGTTCGGACAGCTGTTCTTGCAAGATGGCGAGTGGGAGGGCCAGCAACTCGTCCCTGAAGCTTGGGTCAAAGACTCGACGGTCAATCATGCGCCCAATATCCACCCCGTTCGTGGGTCTGGTTATGGCTATCAATGGTGGGTGCCGATGCCACAAGAGGGCCTCAGCAAAGGTGATTTCTTCGCCGTCGGGATATATGGCCAATATATATATGTGAACCCCGCGATGAATATCGTCATTGCGAAGAACGCAGCAGACCGTGAATTTACCGTCGCTCAAAGCAATGGCCAGCATAGCATGAACATGAATATTGATATGTTTCGTAGCTTGGCGGAGCAGATGAAAATCGTTGAAGGGGTTCCATTTGGAATGTTGCCTATGACCCCTCTAGATTTCAGGAGGAACCCCGAGTTGGCAGGGTGCGGGTGTAGTTTCTATAAAGATGGAGCTCTCATTTTTGATGGAACAGTAAACAAAGGGTGTTTCAAAACGAAAGATGCGCTTGTCATTCTCAATGGGGTTCAGGCAGACGATGGTGCGCTCGAGTTTTTAGTCCCTTATGAAGGGC
>CALHXF010000182.1 GCA_938040095.1 uncultured Caulobacterales bacterium | reverse complement strand
AGACCGCTTTTATCATGCGAGAACGCGCTAAACGAGAATCATCTAAATGACTGACACCACATCTACTCGTCCTACTGCAATCGTTGTCGGCGCGGGCTTTGGCGGCATTGCGCTAGCCATCCGCTTGCAAGCGATGGGCTTCCAAACGACTTTGCTGGATAATCGCGATAAGCCAGGTGGACGTGCGTATGTTTACGAAAAGGGCGGTTTCAAATTTGATGGTGGCCCAACGGTCATTACGGACCCTGATTGTCTGCGCGAATTGTTCGAAGTCTCTGGCAAGGAGATGAATGATTATGTGACGTTGCTGCCGGTTGATCCGTTCTACCGTTTGCAATGGGAAGACGGCGAAGTCCTCGATTACAATAATGACCAAGATTTCCTCGAACAGCAAATTGCGAGCCGCAATCCCGACGATGTTGCGGGCTACCGTAAATTCCTTGCTTATTCGCAGGAGCTTTACCGCGAAGGCTATGAGAAGCTTGGCACGACGGCTTTCTTGAAAATGAGCCAAATGTTCGCCGCAGCACCTCAACTCGTTCGATTGCGGGCAGATCGCAGTGTTTACGCCCAAGTTTCCAAATTCGTGAAGGATGAGAAGACTCGCCAACTTCTCTCGTTTCAATCGCTCCTTGTCGGTGGCAACCCGTTTGCGACGTCTGCGATTTACGGCCTAATCCATGCGTTGGAACGCAAGGGCGGCGTATGGTTCGCCAAGGGCGGAACAGGCGCATTAGTCTCTGGTCTTATCAAGTTGTTCGAAGACAAAGGCGGCGAAGTCCGTTTGAATGCCGAAGTTACCGATATTCACACCGAAGGCGACCGCGTCACGGGCGTCACAACGGCCGATGGTTGGACAATGAATGCCGATATGGTCGCGTCCAATGCCGATGTGGTTCACACATATAAGCAACTGTTGCGTAAACACCCGCGCGGGAAAAAATACGGCAAAGCCTTGACCAAGAAGCGTCATTCTATGTCGTTGTTTGTGATCTATTTTGGTCTCGATATTCCGACGCCAGAACATTTGAAACATCACATCATCCTGTTTGGGCAACGCTACAAGGAACTGATCGCAGAGATTTTTGGTAAAGGCGGCAAGCTTTCGGACGATTTTTCGCTCTACCTGCATGCGCCAAGCGTCACCGATTCGACGATGTCGCCAGAGGGCAAGTCTGCCTATTATGTTCTTGCGCCTGTTCCGCATCTTGGCTCGGCGGATTTGGATTGGGACGAGATAGGGCCTGCCTATGCGCAGAAGATCCTCGACTATCTGGAGGTACACGCCATTCCGGGGTTGAACGATCATCTGGAAGTCATGCATACGCTGACGCCATTTGGATTCCGCGATGAAATGAATGCCCATCTCGGCAGTGCGTTTTCGGTTGAACCACTGCTGACGCAATCGGCGTGGTTCCGACCACACAACCGGGATGACGTCATTTCGAACCTCTATGTCACGGGCGCAGGCACGCATCCTGGTGCAGGTGTACCTGGTGTTGTAGGCGCAGCAAAAGCGACGGCTGGTGTTGTTGCAGATGATTTTGCAGGGTTGCTATCCAAAGCTAAAGCTAGCGAAGACTGGCCTCAAAACTCATAAAATTACACGTAATTAAGCCGTCCAAGGGAAATATCATGTCCACACTTTCTATGTCGAATGCTGTTAGCGCACTGCCGCGCCAGTTGGATAATCTCGCCCATTTACTGCGTAAGGCCGAAGCCAATGCAAAAGAACGCGGGATTGATGCTGATGTCTTTATGAATGCGCGTTTGGCTCCTGATATGTGGCCCGTGGCGAAACAGGTGCAGACCTGTGCGGAATTGGCGAAGAATGCACCTTACCGTATCGCAGGGATTGAAGCGCCGAGCTACGACGGCAGCCCGACTAGTTTTGCAGAGTGTTATGCGGTGTTGGAACAAGCCAAAGCGGATATGGCGAAAGTCTCGGCTGGGGATTTGGACGGGAAAGAAGCCCGTGAATTTTCGGTAAAAATGGGACCCCGCGGCGATATGGATTTCACAGGGATTTCCTATCTCTCAGGTTTTACGCTGCCGAATGTCTATTTCCACGTGACGACGGTTTATAACATCTTGCGTCACAACGGTGTACCATTGGGCAAGATCGATTATTTTGGTGGCGGGCTATAGATATCTGAGCTTTAGGCAGGCGGGAGTGTTTATTGCCGCTCTCCCATTTCTGGGGCGACAGCCGAAGCGATATAATTAGGACTGCCCGCGTGACTGGCCTTCACGATGGAAGTACCAAGGGGTGTTTTCTAAATGTGTTTTACGCAAAGGCCACGTTGATTTGGTTGCTAACCCAAATCAACTGCCACACGGCAATGGTTTTTGAAGAAGCGGCCAGTCATAAACCCCCGAGTTCAGACACTCGGACTGACTCGTGTATTTTTTGTGAACAAAAATTGCACCTATCGGCTCTCACTCCTAAAGTCCCAGCACCTTTATGGCTCTCATAGTGCATTTCGCGAACGCGATTTGCACAACCAAAATACTCAGACCCATCGTCTCTCGGACCAGAAGGTGAGCTCCTACCTGTCCCATGTCCGAAAGAATCCTTAAAACGTATCACAGGTTTCGAAGGCGGGGATCATTCTCTTAATATTGTGTTCATCTCGTTGAAGAATATGGAAATAATCTTTCCTTGAGCGCGGATCATGTTTCACAACAAATCTCTCAACATGGCGAAATCGTAAGCCAGGTTACGGCATATTCATTGGTAACGTTTCCGTGATATTGCAACGTGGACATATTCCAATGGCTGAAAGATCGAATCCGTCACATGAAAAAAATATTAAGTCTTAGCGTATCCACGGCCTTACTTTTGACCGCATGTGGGGGTGGTGGCGAGAGTGGCGGGTCGGGGATTGCGTCAACGCCCGTTGCTGTCAACCAAGCCCCAATTACCGCGTCAGCTAATGCCGATCAATCTGCGACGGTTGGTGACGCGTTTTCTTATGATGCCACCCAAGCGGGCGCGAGTTTTACCGATGCGGATGGTGACTCACTGACCTATGCGGTGTCCTATTCTCCTGCGGCGCAAGGTCTTTCTGATACGACCGGCGTGATTTCTGGAACGCCCTCAACCGAAGGCACGATAACGGTGACGATAACCGCGAATGACGGAAATGGCGGCAGCGTCAGCGACAGTTTCGACATCGTTGTGTCGCCAGCGGGCACAGATCAGAACGCGGTTATCGCGAAATTTGCGGGCCGTATCGATCTAGATAATCTCGAAAATTACGGGGGTCAGACCGCCCCTAATTACATCACGAAGCTAAATGAAGGGGGGAATCCAATTTCGGATGCGGGCGCAACACTGGGACGGGTTCTGTTTTATGACACAGCCCTTTCCATTGATGACACGATTTCCTGTTCCAGTTGCCACACGCAATCCATGGGGTTTGGGGACGCAGACATCGTCAGTACGGGCGTCGAAGGCGGCGTCACAGGGCGTCACTCTATGCGTCTAATCAATACGCAATTTGCGGATGAGCCCAATTTCTTCTGGGATGAGCGCGCAGACAGCCACGAAGCGCAAGAAACGCAACCTCTCACGGATGCGAATGAACATGGTTTTAGTGGTGAAAATGGGCGAGCAGACTTCGCCGCGTTAGTCACGAAATTAGAAGCGCTCGAATATTACGAGGAGCTTTTCACATTTACTTTTGGGGATGCCGATATCACCGAAGACCGCCTGCAGCTCGCTCTGGCGCAATTCACCAAGAGTATCTGGTCTTTTGATTCTAAATTTGACGAAGGCCGCGCTCAGGTGAACAATAATGGCGCGAACTTCCCGAATTATACGGCAGACGAGAATGCGGGGAAAACGCTGTTCCTACAAGGGCCAGACCAAGGCGGAGCGGGTTGCCAAGCGTGTCACCGTGCGCCTGAATTCGATATTCGCCCAGGGAGTGATCACAATGGCGTCGTCGGCGTTGCGGGGGATCCCGATGCGTTTGATTTCACGAATACGCGCTCGCCGTCCTTGCGGGATGTTGCGGCACCGAACGGTACGCCGAATGGGCCATTTATGCATGATGGCTCTCTCGGGACGCTACTCGATGTCGTCAATCACTATGACGCGATCCAAGCCCCTGCCGATGCGACAGCGCGCCAGCAATTCCTCGCCACGATTGATAATCGCCTACGTCCCGGCGGGAACCTACAAAATTTGAACCTGTCCGATCAGCAGAAGGATCAACTCGTTGCGTTTTTGAACACGCTATCAGGGTCCGAGGTCTACACGGATGAGAAATGGTCCAATCCGTTTTGATCGTCCCGCTAAATGCGATCTAGGGTATTACTCTGGGACCGGTTTGCCGTCTTGGTCTAATAAACGACCATCATAACTCGTGATGTCGAAACGCATTTTTGTCTCAACATCTTTGCGCGACACAGCCACGCCGCGCTCGATTTTTGGATGATACTTCCATGATGAAACCGCCATGCGGCTTGGGAGTTCAAAAATGGGGTCCGTGCATTCTAGGACTTTGATATTCGTTGGATCGCCTTTGTTCGACACGTCAAACCCCATGTTGCAATATCCACTGAAATCAATCTGTGGGACAAAAGGAGGTGACCTGTAGCAAGGGACCGCATCGCGATCTGTTTTAGGTTCGCGTGCGAATGTGCGCTCACATTTGAGTCTCTTGAACTGGGCTCTTCGGTAGTCCGGTCCCATACTCAATTCATAGACTCCATTCCAAGTAGGTTCCTTTAGCTTCAAGTCGCTCGGATCAAGGTCTAGCGTGCGAATTAATGGGAGGTGCCCATTCCTATAGGCAAATATATGAACCATTCGACCTGGTTCTTTGTGCAAGACGCAGGGCGTGTGGCAACTTTCTAAGGGTTCGCCCGTCGTACCTTCATAAAGGGTGACTAAAGATTTCAGCGGTTGGCCATCTTCCACACGTGTCGTGACGACATTGAGTTCAATAGAGGCATTATAGCGCTCGGCAAAGGGCTCTATCGATTTTATGATTCTGAACTCGGGCAGCTTCGTCCGCATGTAGGTCTGCATAGACGCTTCGGCAGGTATCAATCGCGTTTCAGACGCCAATACTTGAGATGAGAGTGTAAAGGTGAGAGCAGAGGACACTGCTAGACGTGTAAAGTTTACCATAGATTGTTGTTGGCAGAACCACAGTCCTTCATCAAGTGTTTCGTTTCCGTTGAATATGAGTGCATCGGTAACGCCACCTTGTTTGTTTAACTGGTTGAAACAGCTTCCCTTCCTCGGCGTGCGGGCATACCACCCCGTCATGGATACAGTTGTCGCCCACGGAAATGCCTCGATTAAAAAAGGCTCTAAATCATTCGCGCTGGCTAGTCGCGTTTTGCCGCCTGCGTTGCGCGACGATGCGGCCATGCTCTATGCGTGGTGCCGTTATTGCGATGATGTGATTGACGGGCAAGAGATGGGCCACGGCCAGATCGAAGATTACAAAATCGGGCAAAAAGAACGCCTA
>CALHXF010000181.1 GCA_938040095.1 uncultured Caulobacterales bacterium | reverse complement strand
GGCACGGACAAAGCCTCCCATGCTGGATATAGCTTCTCAGCCGTCCTATCGGGACAAGAGGGAAATTGGAGTTACGAGTCTCTCGACGCGTTCCTCAAAAAGCCTAGCGCCTACGCTAAAGGCACGAAGATGAACTTCGTTGGCTTGAAAAAAGCTGGGGATCGCGCCGCCGTTATCGAATATCTACGTTTGGCTGCGCCAGCACCACTTCCCCGCCCTGAGGCTGCATCTGCAGAAGTAGCGGCAGAAGCCCCGACCGAATAGGCCTCCGAACATTCAAAACTTTAAGCGGCCCGCCTTGTGCGGGTCGTTTGCCTTTTACAGACGCTTAACTGTACGAACGACACCAATACGCGAAACGGCCTCGGTGACAGCTTCGACGGCGACGCACATATGATAGGCATTGGCATGTAAAATCTGATCACCGTCTACGACAATCCCGACATGTCCTGGCCAGAACAACATATCCCCAGATGCGCGGTCTTCATAGCGCACAGATTGCCCAAGACTGGCTTCTTGTTGGTCCGCGTCACGCGGGGCGTCTTCACCCACTGCAGCCAGAGCACTCTGCACCAACCCCGAACAATCAACCCCCACACCGCCAGTACCGCCCCACACATAAGGCAGACCCAGCATATCCGTCGCATGGTCCACGAATGAGCGCGAAGAGGCATGGCCGATCTGTCGCAAATGCCGAAGGTGGACATATCCACCTTGTTGTAACTTAACAAAATCACCGTGGGACGCTCCCAATAGGGCTGCATTCCGTGGCAACCCACCTAAGAGTTTTGACTTTATATCTGCGTCTTTAAATACCGTCGCCTGAACAGCATTCACGATATACGTCGGTGCGACCGTCCCCTCTGCGAGGGTCGACACATGCAAAGACCCGACGTAATCCACGCGCGCAATTCCTGATAGAATAGAATAGAGTGCACCATGCGCGACGCCTGCCTCTGTGGACATGACATCGAAACGCTGTCCAAATAAGGCTTGTGTGCCGATAAACCCATTGGTCATCAGCTCGCTATAAGGCACAATAATGGAGTGGGATTTAGCCACAGTCCCGACAGGTACATATGTCCGGGCGTCAGGTTTCACGCTCAAGCTCAGACTTAGGTCCGTTCAGACTGTATGATGTCTGCAAACTCTGATAAAAAATGAATACCTGCGGAGGTCCGCGCCAATATGACGGACCGCTTGTCACGGTGATCTGGTCTACGCTCGATATAGCCAATTTTGCAAAGACTATCCGTGGCGCGGCTGATCGCGGCCTTCGTAACGTCCAGATGCTTCGCCAATGAACGCACGGTATGCGGACCGTCTTCGAGGTAAATACTCATCAACATCGCTAATTGTCGTGCTGATAGATCGGGGGCATCAGACCTAACGGTTTGTAATGTCACCCGATGCCAAAAGGCCAAACTATCCTTGCGTGACTGTCTCTCACGAGATGGCGTTACGGGTTGAGCGCGCGGAAGGTCCGTCAATGCAACAAGGCGGGGCGCAAATAGTGTTTCCGTTGCGGACATTGGCGCGGCGCTCCTTGAAGAAATGATCATGATTTGTGTTTACGAATCACTGAATCGCACGTGTTTGATTCATGGGTCAAGAGTCGGACGAAGCGATGACACAGTCACATGAGTCAAGTGACTCAAAACCAACGAAATTTTTAAGATTTTTGTCTTACACTCTCTCCATGAAACGGGTTGAACATAACGTCACTCTGGAGGCACAAGCCTCCAATGATGTGAAAGCTCGCGAATATACCGTGCATTTGCGAGGCTTAGCGGCCCTTCGCATCCTCATCATTCTGATGATTGGCTTGGGATATGCCTCTACAATGGAGCTGGGTCCACAGACCGCAGAGCTTGGCCGTCATTGGGGCTATGATCCCTCTTGGTATGGCATTCAAATGCTCTTCATCCTCTCTGGGTTTCTGGCAGCCCGCTCTATGTCGCGAGGTCGTTCAATCCGTGAGTTCTTTACCTCACGGGTGAGAAGCCTATGGCCGGCTTTGATCTTCGCCACTCTGATTAGCGTCTTCGTGATCTACCCGATCATGTGCGCGCCCGATGCCGCCATTCGGATGAGTGCCACTGAATTAACGGCCTACTTCTTAAAGACCGTGTTCCTAGTCGACCCAGGCGGATTAATGCCAGGGTTACTGGATGACGCAAAATATATGTGTTTACTGCAAGGAGCGATTTGGACCTTGCGATGGGGGCTTCTCCTTCACATCGCATTCCTAATCGGTTGGAAAGCTCGACTGCTGCAAAATCCAAAAATCTTGTTGGCACTTTGCATTGCGTCTATCGCGGCCTATGTTGGGATCGTCGATTATGCTGTATCGAATGCAAATTTCGGATCAAAGGTTGAAGCATTTCTGCCGGGTTTGAGATTGGGCTATGCTTATCTTATCGGCGTGACATTGTTTAGCTGGCAGAGCTCTCTGCGCTTAAACAAACGTCGTATCCTTGTTTCAGGTACGGCAATTGCGATCATGGCAACAGGCGGTCATATTTGGATGCCGTGGAGCGCCGTTCAGGAAATTCTCGGAGTCGCCTTTTGGCTCACGCTATGTTTCGGCTTTCTCCACAACGCACCGCAATTTCTGCGGCGCTGCCCGAAGATCGCTCCGATGCTCTATGTCAGCATTTGGCCGACAACCCAGATTGTCGTCGCCCTATTGCCCGTCAGAGGTCAGATTGGCATTATCGAAACATCCCTGATCTTAGCGCTTATCAGCGCGGCTTTGATGTATTTGCTATTCCGACAAGCGCGCATTCAGCCCGCCCGCCTTTAACCACGCATAGACCGCCCGCACGCCATACATATCGCCGCCCTTCGGATGTCCAGGTCGCGGCGTTGGGTTCCAGCCGTAAGTATCGAAATGCATCCACGGCGTATTTTTAACGAAACGCTCTAGGAACAGCGCCGCTGTAACAGACCCAGCAAATCCACCGCCAGAATTTTTCAGCGACGCGATAGGTGAGCTCAACATTGAATTATAAGGCTGCCAAAGCGGCATATTCCAAACAGGGTCTAATTGCGCAGCCCCATGACGCGCGACGCCTTCAATCGGGGCTGGACGATTACAGAACATAGGCGGAAGGTGAGGACCCAGCGCCACGCGCGCAGCGCCGGTCAGCGTCGCAAAATCAATCATGAAATCAGGATTGCTTTCCGTCGCTTTAGTCAGGGCATCGCCGAGTACCAATCGACCTTCTGCATCCGTATTGTCGATTTCGACCGTCAACCCGATGCGGGACTGGAGAATATCCCCCGGACGATAGGCATTCGCAGAGACTGCATTTTCCGCAATCGCCAGCAAGCAATGTAATCGCACGGGTAAGTTCGTCGCCATGATAAGGTGAGATAGCGCCAAAGCATGCGCCGCCCCGCCCATGTCTTTTTTCATCAGGCGTGACCCCGACGCAGATTTCATATTCACGCCACCCGTATCAAAAGTTATCCCTTTCCCAATGATCGCAAGGCGCGGATGGGACGGATCACCCCATTCAATTTCCACGAGACGTGGGGCCTCATGCGCCGCGCGGCCTACGGCATGTATCATCGGGTAATTTTGCTCTAGAAGCTCCTCACCGACAACGGACTTAACGTCTGCCCCATATTTTCCCGCCAAATCGAACGCTGCCTGCCCTAAAGCAATAGGCCCCATGTCACCGGCTGGCGTATTGATCAGATCACGGCACAGTTTCGTCGCGTCAACTGTCGCAATAATTTCCGCAGAGACCGCGTCATCGCCATCCAGTACCAAAATCGCAGGATCAGATTTCTCTGACAAATACCGATCAAAGCGATAAGTGCCCATGCCCCACGCGATCGCGGCCAAGCGCGTATCAATTTTACTCGGCACGCGTCCAAATTGATAATACCCAGACGGCAATGCACTGGACAGTGAACCTAACCGCATTTCCCCTGCGTCATCGGTCTCGCCAATACCCACCAGAGTTCTTTTCACACGTCCGTCAGCTTCGGGCAGGCGCAAACGTTGTGCCGCTTCACCCGTGAATTGGCGTTCCCCTGCAAAGGTCTTTTGCGCCTCCGTTAGTCCTTCCGCATATCTCTCCCACTCGGATGGCGCGAGGATATCAATCACAACAGGAACAACTGCGCTTGGTAAATCTTTATGGTGAATGAAGGGGGTTGAGGCAGTGGAAGACATAAAAGTCCTTTTTGGAAGCAAGTGAATGCGAAAACAGGTGCAGGATTTGGAATCCCTAAGGGTTTGCTAACGGAGCGTTAACCCTCTTCGTTCAGATTTGTTAACGAAATCCACCCGAAGCGCAATCAAAAGCGCACGCGGAACAGGACTCCTTGAGAGGCTACCCAAATATATGACCCATCGTCTTTTCCCCTTGCCTGTTCTGTTGCTGGGTACAGCCCTGATAAGCTCTGCCTGCTCTGTTGCGCCCGCCCTGAACCCTCAGGAAGTCCAAATTAAAACTGACCTTGCACCAGATCAATTTATGCCCGCGTCGCGTCAAATGCGCGAAGCCATCGAAACACAAGAACTTTTCGCGCAAGCCGCATTTTGGTCCCACGAATATAACCTAAATCCCGGTGATTTAGAGTCAGCGATAAAGCTGGCTTCGGCTGTTCGCAAATTAGGTAACCCTGGCCGTGCCGTGGAAATAACACAGACCACCCGCGCCCTCTATCCACGCGACCCTTATCTCCTCGCTGAATTTGCCGCAGGGCTCATCGCAAGTGAACGCTCTGGCGACGCCATTCCAGTTTTGGACGAAGGTCTAGCCGTCACGCCAGCCTATGGACGTCTATGGTCCCTCAAAGGCGCAGCTTTAGATCAACAAGAACGATATGCCGAAGCGCGTCAGCACTATGACCGTGCCCTTCGGATCACGCCAAATGACCCAAATGTGATGGCGAATGTTGGCCTCAGTCACGCATTGTCTGGTGATGCCGTAACCGCCGAAAAGTGGTTGCGTCGCGCCAGCTCAATGCCAGGCGCATCCGCAAGCGTCCGGCAAAACCTAATCTTAGTCTTGCAGCTTCAAGGCAAGTTAGAAGAAGCGCAGCGCCTATCAGGTATGAGCCGTTCGACACCAAGGTTTCCGCAAACACGTCCCGCATTCACCCCTGCACCCACCGCCACTCAGGCTCAACAACGTTCACCCAAAGCAAGGTTGCAAACAGGTGCTGTCAACGGTCAGACCTTTACAACAGCTTCAGAAGCTGCACGTGCGATGGCGGCAAAACGGACTGAACAACCCACATCAGCGCCTACTCAAGCCCAACAGTGGCCCCAGCAGCAACCTCAACCTCAAAGTAGAGTTTATCCTCAACAGCCTGCGGTCACTGCCCCACCACAACCCGAACGACGTGAACCTAATCGTCGCCGTCGTTAAGGTCTGACCTCCCTCATAAAACCCAATATCAAAGCATAAAAAAGGCCACCTCAAATGGGTGGCCTTTTTATTTGTAATCTTATCTTGAACCTGAAACCTACTGGAAGGCTTCGCCGATCTTAAGGGCGGCGGGTGTCAAAATCACGATGAACAAAACAGGCAAGAAGAACAGGATCATAGGTACGGTAAGTTTCGCTGGCAAAGCAGCAGCTTTTTTCTCCGCTGCCATAACCCGAAGTTGACGGTTTTCGTTCGCCATCGTCCGTAAGGTATCGCCCAACGGTGTACCATACCGTTCTGCCTGAACGAGGGCTGTTGCAACGGCTTTGATACCAGGGTGATTATTTCGACGCGCCAAATTTTCATAAGCCATACGACGTGATGTCAGATAGGAAAGTTCGGCTGTGGTCAGTGAAAACTCTTCTGCCAGTTCTACGGACGTGTCACCCATTTCCTCAGCCACTTTACCAAAGGCCAGTTCAACCGACATCCCAGATTCCACACAAATCAACAGGAGATCCAACGCGTCAGGGAAGACTGGCATGATCGCTGCGAGGCGTTTCCCTGCTTTATTTTTGACAATTATACCCGGTAAATAATAGCCAAATGCAAACAAACCAAGCGTCATCGCGACACGCTGCATGAGTTGCCAACCGGGTAAATTCAATAACACCAAGAAAATGAGACCTAAAAGACCTAGCACGATTGGCGCAATCATACGCGTCATGTAGAACGCATAAATTGGCTTTTGGCCACGCATACCAGCTTGCGCCAATTTATCTTTAAGGTCAGATGCCTCAAGAAGTTTCTCTAGGCTAAAACGATCAACCAAGTTCTTGGCCACGCCCCGTCCATCAGACCGCAACCGGGCTTCATTTTGCAGGTTATCCAAACGGGACTTGCGCATAGATTCACGCGCGCTAGCAACGGACTCCATACGTTTCTTTTTCGTGTCGCCCTCCAACATAGGCATGACGACAATCCAAACGGATATCATGAAAAGAACCGCGATTAAGGCAGATCCTGCAGTTTGGAATAGGGCGACGGATTCAGGACTCATGGTGTAATCTTCTGCCTCCCTAGAACTTGAAATTCATCATTTTGCGCATCATGACCGTACCCATGACCATCATAACGGCACCGATCATCATGTTCTTTTGACCAGTCTCCGTT
Source organism: uncultured Caulobacterales bacterium (assembly GCA_938040095.1). Classification (GTDB taxonomy): domain Bacteria; phylum Pseudomonadota; class Alphaproteobacteria; order Caulobacterales; family Maricaulaceae; genus Litorimonas. Next base: position 7,201 of record CALHXF010000181.1, on the reverse strand, counting down.
TTATAAAGGGGGTCCATGTATTCTGGGCTCGCCACAGTTACGAGGAGCATCACGACAATCGGCAAAGACCCAATGATAATGGCGGATACCTTCGCTTCGGCAGACAAGGCTTTGATTTTTTCACGTAGGATTTTTCGTCCCCGCAGCACGGCGGAGAGGTTGGCTAAAGACTCGCCGAGGTTACCACCCGTCGTTTTTTGAATATTCAAGACAGTCGAGAAGAAACTAACTTCAGAGATCGGCATGCGTTCATACATTTGCTCGAGACACACTTCGATCGGAATACCCAAACTCTCACCTTCGACAACACGGCGAAATTCAGTTCCGAGCGGTGCAGGGCTTTCATGGGCAATAATCCTGAGACAATCCCCAAGTGGTAGGCCTGTGCGCACCCCACGGACAATAATATCCATCGCATCCGCGAAACTCGCCGTGAATTTGGTTTGACGTTTTGTAATTGCGGAATTGAGAAAAAACCGAGGAATACCGAAGCCAACGACAAAGCCAAGGCCAACACTTTTCAAGATATCCATTCCAAGAATAAATGGGATAATGGCTGCAGCTGCGGCTACACCCATTGACACGATCAGAAAAGTTTGTGGCTTCGTGGACCAATCCGCTTGAATGAGACGCGCTTCTAATGATTTTGACTTTTTGCGTTTCGATTTTTGACGCTCTTCAATTTTGCCCAGCGTTTCTTCGATTTGTTTTCGGCGAGCACCAGTATCCTCGACTTTTAATTTTTCTTTGATGTTCGAACCAAGCGTCTTCTTACCCGTAAGTTCACGAACGCGTTTCCCATCTCCAGAAGACTCGCCGCCCATGAACAGTAAGCCGACACAGATGACGAGACCCACGCCACAAATTGCGATAAGTGTTTGCTGATCCATAGCTTAGGACCCAGCTTCATCCAGCGCTTCGGCTAGATCTTTTTCGAGGTTGAAATACCGGGCACGCTCCCAAAATGCAGGACGAGCGATACCTGTAGATTTATGTTCACCAATGATATTCCCGTCAGCGTCTTCACCGTCCATTTCATAAACGATCAAATCTTGGGTAACGATAATATCGCCCTCCATACCAATAACTTCGGTAACGCGCGTAATGCGTCGCGAACCATCGCGAAGGCGCGTCGCCTGCACAATAATGTCAACGGACCCGACGATCATCTCTCGGATTGTTTTCGCAGGCAGGGAGAATCCTCCCATTGTAATCATAGATTCAAGACGAGACAGAGCTTCCCGCGGTGAGTTAGCATGGAGCGTTCCCATCGAACCATCATGGCCCGTGTTCATAGCTTGTAGTAGGTCAAACGCTTCGGGACCACGAACCTCACCCACGATGATCCGCTCTGGACGCATCCGTAGACAGTTTTTCACCAAGTCAGCCATAGTGATTTTACCCTTGCCTTCGAGGTTGGGGGGGCGTGTTTCGAGACGCACGACATGTGGCTGTTGAAGCTGTAGCTCCGCCGCATCTTCGCAGGTGATAATGCGTTCATCAGGATGGATGAAACCTGTGAGCGCGTTGAGAAGCGTGGTCTTACCAGAACCCGTACCGCCAGAAATTACGATATTACACTGACAGGCACCGATGATTTGCAAGACTTTGGCACCCGCTGGGGAAATTGATCCAAAGTTCACCAAGTCGGCGAGGCGAAGTTTATCCTTCTTAAATTTCCGAATAGTGAGCGCGGGTCCATCAATAGAAAGCGGCTGCGCAATCACGTTTACACGTGATCCGTCAAGTAAGCGCGCATCACAAATCGGGGACGCTTCATCAACACGACGGCCGACTTGGCTCACGATACGTTGGCAAATATTCATCAACTGGGTATTGTCGCGGAAACGAATATTCGTCTTGATCATCTTACCATTGGTTTCGATGAAGACGTGTTTCGCGCCATTGACCATAATATCGGCAATATCATCGCGCGCCAATAATGGCTCAAGTGGTCCATAGCCCAAGATATCATCACAGATTTCGGTAATGAGCTGGTTTTGTTCATTAACGGAAAGGCGGACGTTACGGATCGCGATGATCTCATCGACGATTGTACGAATTTCTTCACGCGCTTTTTCTGCGTTCATCCCAGCGAGAGCTGATACGTCAATCGTCTCAAACAGAGCATTGAAGATCGTGGCCTTCGTTTCGTAATATTCCTCACCTGGCTCATCATTACGGCGAGCATTTGCAGAATCTGGCTGCGAAGATGGAGTCGAAGACGAGGCTTCTTTCTTCGGCGCAGGCGCAGACGGTTGTGATTTAACCGCTCCGACCTCTGAACGTTTTCCGAACATCTCGCTCTATCCCTTTTTCAAGAAGGAGAACATCGATTTACCGCCACCTTCGGCCTTATCGGCTTTCTTACCACCCACAGACAAAAGCCCTTTTTTCGTCGGTGCAACATCACCTTTAAGGCTCAGGTCGAACGACCCTGTACGGAGTCTATTGGCCAAAAATTGTAAGCCTTGAACCGTCTGGTTCGCAGTTTTGACTTCAGACAACATCTTGCCCTCATTCGTCGCTTCGAAATGGCTGTCAGGATCCCAACCGATGACGATGTTTGGTTCTACACCAACCATTGCGCCAAAATCTTTCACTGAGATCTCAGTGCGGGGGGACATACCGACACAGTTAAGAATTAGGATTGGATCGGGATCATTCGGGCGTTGAACCTTAAGGAAATCAATCAGGTTCTTCGCATTCCGCATACCTGCCAAATCAGGTGTTGCCGTCACGACAACATCATCGACTGACGTCAGAACATTCGTTGTCCAGTCGGACCAATAATGCGGCATATCCAGAATCGATAGTGGAGATATCCCTCTCACGGCGTTCACGACAGCTTCATAGCTCTCCGGGTCCATGACCGGTTTCGTATTTAGAGACCCAGATGTCGGGAGAATAGATAATTTTGGCGTATGACGGATCATGATCCGATCCAACAAGGTTTCATCTAATCGGTCAGGTTCGCCCAAAGCTTCTTCCAAACCCGACATATTATCATATGAAAAGTCGAGACCTGTTGTGCCCCAACTCGCGTCCAAATCAACTAAAGCCGTTTCTTGCCCAAGCGTTTCCGAGAGAACCCAAGCCGTATTATGCGCGAGAGCCGAAGACCCAACGCCGCCTTTAGCCCCAAAGAAAGCTGCAACGCGGCCAATAAATGGCTGACCTGGATCGGCATAGAGATCGCCCAACGCACGAATAACGTGTAACGGGTGAAGCGGCGGGACAAGGTAATCAGAGAGACCTTTATCCATCAATTGGCGATAAAGACGGATATCATTCGTCGCACCGATCATAACGACCTTCGTGCCCTCATCACAGACGCTTGCGAGTTGTTCTAGCTGGTTGAATAGTTCTTCACCGCGCATGCCACTCTCAATCAAGATCAAGGACGGTGTTGTCTCTTTGTGGTAGAATTCGATCGCCGCTGGCAGGCCACCCATGTAAATTTTCACATTGGTCCGACGCATGCGCCAATCCCGTGTCGTTTCATTGATACAATGCGCTGTTTCTTGACGCTCGCAAAAGGCTTGGACCGAAATCGACGGAAGTGGTTTTTCACCTACGTCGCGCGTATCGTCTTCCAACGGGGCATAGACAGGCGTCGCCACAGGAGCTGTCGACATCGTGGTCATTGCCATTGGATTACCCGTTGGCTGCGCATTTGTAACGGGAGCAGCTTGCGGCATCGTAGGCTGTGGCATCACTTGATGTTGGGGGACTTGATGCTGTGGTATTTGATATTGCGGAACCATCTGCGGCTGAACTTGCGGCATGGGTGCAGCATAGGCTGGTGCTTGCTGTGGCGGCATTGGGGCCGCGTAGGCTGGTGCCTGAGGCGTCGGCATTGGCTGCATTTGCCCCTGTGGCATCACAGGTTGCGGCACAAGCTGAGGCATAGGTACAGGCCGCGGCTGTTGCGGGGCCTGACCTGAGGTCGGCTGCGTATATGGGTTCGGCTGTGTCATCTGTGTCATAGCGTCGTCTTTAGTTCAGAGGTAATGCGCATCAGGCTCTAGTTTTGTTCCCCGACCTTTTGATCGGGATTAACGGCGGCAGCAGTGACGGTGCCCTCGATATATTTGTCATAAATAACTTGGCGTCTTTGCGCATTTGGTTGCCCGCTCGCATAAGGCTCAAGCAGTTGACGTGGGTCAGTAATCATTGCGGCGAGATTGGCCGAGTTGAAGCACCCAAAAGTACTGTGCGCTTGGTTCGAATATGAATTCGTCAGGTTACCCATCGCGCGACAATCTTGAGGAATCGCACGCAGTGTTCGGTACGAGACAACGACAGGGGCAGGATCACCTGGCTTGGAGTTATATTGCCCAGATTGAAGGGCCGTTGGATTCATGCCGCCCTGCGCCATTAAACCCCGTACAACCGCTTCAGCTTGCTGTGTTCCCAAACCAGAAATCGCACTTGCAGGTCTGTTAATATAAAGCGGTCCATCACCTGAACGCGCATACCCATCTAAAAACTGAGACACGGCCAATTTATCACGGGCTGAAAGCTCCATGCCATTGGGGCGCGTGTAGAGTTCGAGACGCTCAATGGACTCGGCGACCTGAACGGCATTGCGCAAATGTGTAGGTTTCATTGCCTGTGACGGCGCGGCGCAAGCCGTTACGCTGACGGCGGCAGTCACGAAACAAGCGGTAAGGAGTATTTTATTCATTTCATATCGCCTTTTGCTTAATCAACCACGTGGCCAAATGGCCCTGGAAGCGAATTCTGTTGAATTTTAGGTTGACCATTCTCAGCATAAACTTTGTTCAAACGTCCCATGAGCAAACCTTCAACATCATTGGCAGGTTGGAATCCGTCCAATGGCGTTTGCAATTTATCAGGATGGGTTGGGACCACCAAATAAGGTGTGACCATGATGACAACTTCGGTCTGCGTTGTTCGGCTATCGCGGCCGCGGAAAAGCGCCCCCAAACCTGGAATGTCCTTCATTCCTGGGGTTCCATCAACGCTCGAACGCGATTCTTCGCGAATGAGGCCCGCAATCACAAGACTTCCGCCTGCAGGCATTTCAACCACTGTGTTGGCGCGTCGAACACGAATACCCAGCACATTTTCACCACCTTCAGACACGAATGAGTTTTCCGTCGTTGGCTCAGAAACCTCTGTACTGATGGACAAGGAAATGAGTCCTTCCGAGAGTACAACAGGCGTAAATCCGAGAGAAACACCGAAAGGCTTGAACTCAAATGAGCGCGTTAGCTGTCCTTGATCATCACGGGTGGAGCCAGAAAAGAGTGGAATTTCACCACCCGCCAAGAAATTCGCCGTTTCACCTGAAATTGCGGTCAAAGTCGGTTCCGCCAAGGTTCGGACGAGCCCAACAGTCTCCAGTGCACGAAGAGCGCCTGTCAACGTGCTGAGATCACCACCGCTAGTGTTGTTATAGGTTCCAGTCGCATTAAGACCGCTACCGAGCGTTGGACCGACACTGTTAAGCAATGAAACCGTGCTGCCGCCCAAATCACCAATAGCGCTCAGGTCGAAGCCCATTTGTTTTGTTACGGAACGTTGCATCTCAACGATCCGAACTTTCAGCATCACTTGGTCTTTGCCTTCAATGGCAAGAAGATTGACAATCTCTCCTGATTGAGCTCCCTGCCCATCCGCGCCTAGCCACATGCGGGCTAGTTTTTCAACGGTGTCAGCTGCGGCGGCGTTAGGTACGGCCCCTGTGAGCAAAATATTAGAGTTGAAGACTTGTACTTCAACTTTACTGCTGGGCGCATTCTTAGCGATGAGATCCTGCAGTCCACCAATATCGCGTTCAACACGAATATCTACATTGAGGAGTTCTCTGCCGTCATGGCTGTAGAAATAGACATTGGTTTGCCCGGCATCTTTGCCAATCAACATGGTACGGCGCGACGTATGAACGACAGCCTCGACCACATCTGGATTGGAGACGATCACGTCCATAACATTGTCAGGAAGTTCAATAACGGTGGATTTCGAATACGGCAGCACGATAGATCGACTGTTCTGACCTGTCCCTGGCGCCTGAATTTTAACCTGCGCAGCGGTGTTCTGCATGTGTGAATATGACCGTGTGCCCGCCTGGCTCGGCGTGCACAACAACCCAACGGATGCGAGAAGCGCGAGCGTTGTCGTTGTTTTACGCAGGTTAGGCTTGCGGAGTAGGTTTTCTGTGAATGTCATCATGATCTTGTCCACCTAGTTCTTCTGCTGCAAAGCAATCGGAGAGGCTTGTCCGTTACGATAAACTGTCAATGTGCTCGGCGAGGTGTCAACATCATCGCGATCAACGCGCGCCGAACTACGGCCTTTATACCCAGAGCCGTTCACACCGCGGAGTGTCAGATAAATGTCACCGTAACCTTCGGCTTCTTGCAAAAGTTCAGAATCTGATTGCGACAGTTCGAATGTGGCTGTCGAGCCAGGGATAGCAGCACCTGAGTCGGCACTCGTTGTGAAAGTTTGGTCGATCGCAAGAACTTTAACGTTCTCGAATAAGGTCTGGGCAATGAAAAGGCTCTGGCGCTCAACGCGGTTTTGCGACGTCTGCCCCGCATTATTATCACGTCTAACCGTATAATTTTCACGCATAATAATATCCACGCGATCACCGGGCTGGATAAATCCACCCGCAGCCGTATCGACACTGATACGTGTTGTCACGGCGCGCATGCCCGGGGACAATAACGCCGCCATAACACCACTGTCACCAGCCATAATGACTTTAGAACGATTCAAAGTCTCGCCTTGGCTTAAGTTTTGACGTGCGAGCGAGTTCACAAATTCAGCCTTGGCGTCAGGTAAATCATTGAGGTTGATCAGATTTGCCGTCAGCGCTTCGGCAGGCCACTTAATGCTTGTGAGCATCTCTTCAGTGATCCGTTGACCCGTAGTGACGTCAACATCGATGGCAAGAACCGGCACATATTCAACTTCTTGGATTTTGATTTCCGGCGCAGCGGCTACTGCCACAGGCGCAACAGGCGCATTGAGGTTGTTAATTCCAACAAAGACGACACCAGCCATTACGACCATTGCACCTAGAATAATAATCTTCTTGGTTTCCATATCCCCTCGCCATTTCGGCTACATTCCGACTCACACGAGAGTCGAACACACAAAAGCATGGTTAATGGATAGCAACCGAGGAGTTGGGAAAGGGTTAACGCCGAGCTTCATTACGCAT
>CALHXF010000180.1 GCA_938040095.1 uncultured Caulobacterales bacterium | reverse complement strand
ACCTTGATCATCATAGTGATAATGAAGATTTTGACCGTCAGACGTTGTCTTTGAGATGCGTTGCTCAAAGATGTCATAGCCATAGTCGGCGAGGTTTGTGCCGTCTTTGGTAACAGAGGCAATCCGTCCACGCGCATTGAGGGTTGTCGTGACGGTCGCGTCTGGACGCATATCCGTCAGCATTTGACCCGAGGCGGCATAGGTGAAGTCTCGCGTTGGCGAACCGTTGGTCGTCACATTGAGGAGCTGTGCCGTCGTCGGGCTGTAAGCATAGAGTTCTTGTTGGGCGTCGCCGTCGATGGGCGTCATATTGCGTTCGAGGCGATCTCCGCCAAAGTTATAACGATAGTCCAGTAGGCCATATCCGCCTTCGGCGCTCGTTAAACGAGAGACTGGGTCATAGCCGAAAGTCTGGCTACGATCTGGTCGCACGACATCTTCAATAGCGAGGATATCTCCGGCCGCGTCATGTACAAAGCGCAAGTTCATTAATGCCCCATCATTGTGCATACGCGACAGACCTACGGCGCGATCAGATGTATCGTAGGACACATCCATGACATAGCCGTCCCCAAAGACAGCCTGCGTCACACCGCCATAAGGGCGGTATGTGGCGGCGTTCAAAATGGAGGTTTGTGTGCCATCGCTTTCCAGCATGGCGATATCCGTGATCCGAGAGAGTGAATCTCGCGTCAGTTGGATTTGAAGTCCTGACGGATAGGTCGTTGTAAGGACATTCCCCGCCAAATCATGAATATATCCCGTGGCATAGTTCTGCGTGCCGATGGCGCGTGTTTCCGAGGTTACAAAGCCCAGCGCATCATAGGTATACTCTGTGCGGCCAAAGCCTTCGGTGATCGCGCTGAGCTGACCTACGCCAAAATCGCCCAGATCATATTCATAGCTGACATCATCGGCGTCCGAGCCAGCATAATCCTCAGAGAGCAAACGTCCCGCCGCATCATAGGTGTAATCAAGAACTACACCGCGCGCATCAGTCATACGTGTGACAAGCCCGCGATTATCATATTCATAGGTGGTCGTACCACGCTCTAGGCTGATTTCGCGGAGGGTTTCACCAAAACCGTTGCGAACAAATAGCGTTTCAACATCACGCGCATCTTTGACCTTGGCCAATGGGTTGCGGCTATCGTCATTCGCGTCCAACTCATAATCCGTCGTCGCCCCAAGCGGGTCTGTCTCGGAGATTAGACGGTCGAGACCGTCAAAGGCTTGTGACCAACTATTCCGGCGCGGGTCCGTGATAGTTGTGACGTTATGTTCCCGATCATATTCCAGATTAGTGAGAGCTTCGCCGCTGTCTTGGCCAAATGTACGCATCGCAATGATACGGTTCATCTCGTCCATGACCTGCGTCATCGAGAACGTCGTGCCGCCATCTGCACCTTTCACGACTTGGTTGGTAATGCCGCCCATCAAGTTGCGGGTGAGAGTTATGCTCTCGCCGCCGGAGTTTTCTACACCCATAAGACGGCGGGCATCATCATAGATGAACCGCGTCCAGACACCGTCAGGCCGAGTGATGCGGGTTACATTATCTACGAAATTATACGCGATAAGTGTCGTAGCCTCACGGCCCCCTTCATCCTCGACAATCGATGTCACTTTATGCTCTGCGTCATAGGTGACGCGGGTCAGTATATTATTCGGATCGCGGATTAATGTTGGTGCGCCAATAGCATTGTGACCCAGAATTTCAGTTCTATGTCCAACCTCATTCGTAACGGATGTCAGGTTCGGCCCAGTCCATTCGAAGAATACTGTATCAGATGGCCCAGGAAGCGGGCCGTCAATTGAGGCTACATTGATGCCTCCCAAACCCTCATATGCATATGTCCATACGCGGTCTGGCGTGTTCTCCCCAGATGTGTCGATTAACGTTCGAGTTAAAAGTCGACCTACAGCATCATAATCACGCGTTTCAGTAGCGCCTGGTACAGTTTTACGCGTCGGTAAACGCCAGACAGGATGCCATTCGGTTGTCGTCGAGACTTCTTCGGGTAAGCCCTGCGCCTTGATCTCAGAGATGACATAACCGCGACTATTACGCGTTTGACGCTTAATACGTCCCTCTTTATCCGTTAGTATTCTGGTGACACCAGAATCTTGAACAAAACGAGCATCACCCACACAGCTTGGACTTGGCTCACCTTCGATTTCTTGAAAGTAGTCTCCGTTAAAATCAGGCTTGTAAATTGTCGTCTTTTGAAGGGCATTCGTCGCTGTAACTTGTAACCGTGTCTGCGCACTGGCGCGGATTATTTCATAATCCAAATTGACGGCATCAACGCCACCCGCGTGTTGGCTGGAGTCAGCAAAACCGTTCTCATCATATGTCCAACTCGCGTAGCGAACACCTGCAGTATCCGTTAGGCCCGTGAGTTTGTAAGGGTTATCGGCATTTTCGTATTTATAAGCTTCGGAAGAAAGTGTTGTTCCACCTGGGCTTGTCCGTCTGGCAGACACTAATCGTTCTTTAAGATTCCAGGCACGTCCGATATCAGAAACACTATCATATCCAAGAATGAGTTTTGACCCATCTGGGAAATTGACACCTTGGATTGGCCCAAGTGTTGGCTTGTAACTTATAATGTCTGGAGTGCCTCCTGCCGCAAAAGGGAGAAAAGGAGTTTGACGAGTCTCATTGGCGTCATTAATCCATTCATTTATCCCATATTCAAAAGTGATGGATCTTCCAAAACTATCCGTCATACCTGTCACAACGAATCTTGTGGGGTTGCGAAAGTCCTCGCCAAAAGGGTCTAAATCGGCTGGTGTGCCTTCAATAGTATATTCTGCACGAAGATATGATTGCACATCAATGGCATAACCACTTGGATACTCGATGCGTGATAGCACGCCGTACATATTAATGCCGACTTGCTGACTCTTGAAGATGTAGCGAACACCGCCGCGTGAAACGACAGGAATACGAGACTGGGCAACCGTGAAAGTGTTTTGAAAGCTCGTATCTGCATTATCGATACGAGACGCACCATAACCCACACCACTATTGGTAACATTGCTGTTAAAAGTACAATTGCCTGAATTACAGTCAAAAATTTGTCGCTTATGGCTCGGTAAATATACTTCGGCTCTGTTTTGATTGTTGCGCGTTAATAGATTGATCCTCGGAATATCGCCAAAGCTCCAGCCCCGAACACGTTCTCCAATACCAGTTGGAATGCCGAAGGTAGACGAGCGAGACGCGTAGTTGCGACCAAACATAAGTCGACCGTCAGCGGTTCGGAAATCTTCAAATGATTGAATTTTGATCCCATCAATCAAATCAATCGGATTTCCGAGTCTTGTATTTATGCCTGCAACTTCACAAGGGTCACCTGGTTCCCCGGGTGATGGAACGCATTCCCCGCCACTAGCGACAAAATCCTGTGGACATGAGATACTAGCACTGGTTTCACCTGCCCAAAGCCGTCCGCGTGAGCGAACAAGACCAGCGTTTCCTTTACAGTTGGCAGTCAGTCCATTGCTATTCACCACTGCTCGGATATGGGAATCCCCGTCTTGGGGGTGAAAGTAAGAATTCCCAGCACGACAAGCCGACTCTGCGGATCCAGCACATATCCTACCACTAGGTGCATCAGGCGCTGCAGCACACCATTGACCAATCGGAAGGCTTGTTGGGATCAGGGTTTGTCCGCCTTGAGCAAACGCCTCCATGGGGAGAGTCAAGGCAACAGCAGAAAAAGCCGTACAAACGAACCTAATAAAAGTCATAATCATCCCCCGCGACTTCTGATCCCAAAGGAAGGATGCAAAAGCTGCAATTTTCACTAACGCACCTAAACGATTTGGAATTTTGGTGATCATGTCAACGCCATCCCGTGTATTTTCAAAAATACATCCAAGTTTTGCGTTAACAACTTTAAATTATCACATGTCATCTGCTGGCAGTTGGCTTAATAAGGGTGACTTACAAAAATACACCGACAAGCAACGCATAAGAAATCCAGCCAAACTCCAACTCAAAATTCCACTTGAGTTGACGTTAAGATCACGTGCCACAAATTGAAATCACACGTGCCACAAATTGAAATTTGACAGACTTAAGCAACTGTTTTATATGTATTTTTCTACATTGCGTCGTGCCGTGTGGGGGCACCACTAGTTTCCTTTATTTTACTGCCTTTAGGTCCCTAAAACCTGTATTTTCTTCAAATTATTCCCCTAAAAACCGCAAATTCACGGCTCTTGTTGGGTGAAGATGGTTCAGCGCCTTCTTACGGCACCAAGTTTTCAGCCCCAACGCTTACTCAAATTACTGAAACCAATACATTTTAATCCCAGTCCCTCTCGGAATGCTTCAGTCTCTTGACTAAATTGTGCCACAAACTGTGCTACATAACGTGCCACAATAACTTCCCTATGAGGAAAAGCAGGCTCGTAAAATGATAATCTAAGTCAACTTAAGGGCAGAGGAACTGTCGCAGTTTGTTTAAAATTAAATACTCACTCGGCACTGACAGTACGAAACCCAATATGATTGGTCGAAAACCCGGCCTCTTGCGGTTGACGCGCGGCAGGGCGGTAACGGCGACAATAGTTTTCCGCGCATAGAAATGAGCCGCCCTTGATGACATAGACGGGCTCGCCTTCATTTTGCCGATAAACCGTATCTGTCCACTCCCAAACATTTCCGATCATGTCGTAAAACCCAAATTCATTTGGCGGAAAACAGCCGGCTGGTGATCGTCTGAGAAATCCATCATCCTGGGTGTTTTCAATTGGGAATGCCCCTTGCCACGTATTGGCCTGCTCAATGCCGTCAATCGTACGGCTGTCGCCCCAGACATACCGTGTCGCACTCCCTGCTCTGGCCGCATACTCCCATTGCATTTCCGTTGGCAAAGCACGCCCGGCCCATTCGGCATAAGACTTAGCGTCTTCATAGGAAACTTGAACAACAGGGTCTGCATCCCTACCCTCTATCGAGCTCTCAGGGCCGTCAGGATGACGCCAATTCGCACCTTCAACGAAACGCCACCATGACGGATCGGACGCGTCTGGAGGCGTGAAAACCGCAGCTCCACTCACACCAAATCCCGGCTGAATATTTTCGGCAGCGGTCACATAATCTGTCTCTTCCACAAATTTTGCGAATTGCGCATTCGTCACCTCTGTGACGTCCATATCAAACCCAGCAATCTCGACGGAACGCACAGGGCGTTCCTCCGGATACCCCTGATCAGATCCTATCTGAGCTACGCCAGCGGGAATTGAGATAACTGTTGATGTATACTTGAGACATCTTTCGATATTTGTCTGCTGGCTCTCTGGGATGTCACGCGGGCCTCTGTCACAGCCCGCTATCGTCAGGCCGGCCAATATTATCATTGCTACGGAGACTGAGCCTTGCTTGATCATTACTCCCTCATAACCCAATCGGTATAAATGCGCAGCTATTCGTTTGCCCAGATGACATCAGCCTCAGTTTTCACCTTCACCTCGTCCAATGTCACATTGGGCGCGAGTTCACTGAGACGGAAGCGGCTTTGTCCCTCTTCACGTTCGAATACTGCTAAATCCGTGATAATCATATGAATGCAAGCCTTGCCCGTTAGCGGCAATGTACACGCCTTAAGAAACTTACTCTCCCCGCGCTTATTCGTATGATCGAACAAAGCAATGCAGCGTTTCACACCTGCGACAAGGTCCATCGCCCCACCCATGCCTTTGACCATTTTGCCCGGAATCATCCAATTGGCGATATCACCATTTTCAGCGACTTCCATCGCACCCAAGATCGATAGGTCAATATGCCCCCCGCGGATCATAGCAAAACTCGTCGCACTATCGAAAAAACTGGATTTCGGGAGCGTCGTGATCGTCTGCTTTCCCGCATTGATAAGATCGGCATCTTCTTCGCCGGGATATGGGAATGGCCCCATACCGAGCATCCCATTTTCCGATTGCAGTGTGACGTCGATTTCATCCGGGATATGATTGGCGACTAAGGTCGGAATGCCAATCCCCAGATTGACGTAGAAACCATCTTGAAGTTCTTGCGCAGCACGCGCCGCCATTTCATCGCGTGTCCAAGCCATTACACATTCTCCCGCGTTGTGAGTTGTTCAATCCGTTTCTCGCATTTCGCTTCGATGATGCGCTGAACGAAAACACCCGGCGTATGAATAAAGTTCGGATCAAGTGAGCCAACGGGGACAATCTCATCGACCTCCACAACTGTAACCTTTCCAGCCATGGCCATCATGGGCGAGAAGTTACGTGCGGTGGCCTTGAAGATGAGGTTCCCTTCCGCATCGCCCTTCCACGCCTTGATAATGGAGAGGTCCGCCTTCAGGCCGGTCTCCATAATGTAAGTCTCGCCATCAAAGTCTTTGTGTTCCTTGCCCTCCGCGATCAGCGTCCCTACGCCCGTCTTTGTGTAAAAGCCCGGGATACCTGCTCCGCCCGCACGAATACGCTCGGCTAGCGTGCCTTGGGGATTGAATTCGAGCTCTAGCTCACCGCCAAGATATTGCCGCTCAAACTCTTTGTTTTCACCAACATAGGACGAAACCATTTTCTTGATCTGGCGCGTTTCCAAAAGCTGGCCAAGGCCAAAGCCGTCAACACCCGCGTTATTCGAAATTACGGTTAGGTTTTTTGCTTCGCTATCGCGTAAAGCAGCAATCAGATTTTCCGGAATACCGCAAAGACCGAAGCCTCCGCTCATGATAGTCATGCCGTCAAAAGGCAGCCCTTCAAGAGCGTCTTTTGCAGATTTATAGATTTTTGAGCTCATTTTCTATCCCTGGATCTAGCAGTTACATCGTACACTTTTGGCTCAGGCGCCATTTCGACATTCAATCAACACAAAATCTTTAAGTCTTTAACCGTGCCGCATGCCAGGCCACGTGATCAGCCATAAGTGTTGATATAAATCCGTAGCCATGATCATAGCCGCCGTGACGTCGTAAATTCAGGTCAATTCCAGCCGCTTTGCATTGCGCTTCGAGGAGTTCTGGCTTTAATTGCTCTTCCAGAAAGTTATCAGCGAGGCCTTGATCCACAAGAATTTCCCTCGCTCGCGCCCCGTCTTCAATCAGGGCACAGGCATCATATTGGCGCCATGCCTGGCGGTTATCGCCTATATATCCGCTCAACGCTTTTTCACCCCAAGGGCAATTTAGCGGTGAGACGATCGGCGAAAACGCCGAAATAGATTTAAACACGTCAGGATTACGAAGTCCGATTGTCAAAGCCCCATGCCCGCCCATTGAGTGGCCTGTGATGCCCTGTTTGGTCATATCGACGGGGAAATTGGCTGCGATAATTTCAGGAAGCTCACGTTCAATATAGCTCCGCATTTGAAAATGCTCGGCCCAAGGCTTCTGCGTCGCATCCACATAGAAGCCCGCACCTTGTCCCATGTCATAAGCTTCATCATTGGGCACATCATCGCCGCGCGGGCTTGTATCCGGCGCAATAAAAATGATCCCATGCTCGGCACATGCCGCACGAAATTCACCCTTGTCTGTGACATTTGCATGGGTGCAGGTCAGTCCTGATAAATACCATAGAACGGGTAATGTCTCTCCCTCTTTATGTTGGGGAACGTAGACCGAAAATACCATCTCGGTCCCCGTCAACTTTGAGGCATGACTATAAACACCTTGGGTTCCCTCATGGCTGCGGGTTTGGGAAACAGTTTCCATTAAAAGACAACAACGCTGCGAATGGATTTGCCTTCATGCATGAGGTCGAAGCCTTTGTTGATCTCATCGAGCGTCAACTTATGCGTAATCATAGAGTCGATTTCGATTTTCCCATTCATATACCAATCAACAATCTTAGGCACATCTGTTCGGCCTTTTGCCCCGCCAAAGGCTGTACCTTTCCAAACGCGGCCTGTCACAAGCTGGAAGGGACGCGTGGCGATTTCTTTGCCCGCTTCGGCTACGCCGATCACCACGGATACACCCCAGCCCCTATGGCAGGCTTCTAGAGCTTGACGCATAACAATTGTATTGCCCGTGCAATCAAAAGTAAAATCCGCCCCGCCATCCGTGAGACGGACAAGTTCTTCGACAATATCGCCGTCGAGCTCATTGGGATTGACGAAATGAGTCATGCCGAACTTACGGCCCCACTCCTCCTTATCGCCATTAATATCGACACCGATGATTTTGCTCGCGCCAACCATGCGCGCCGCCTGGAGAACGTTCAGACCTATGCCGCCGAGACCGAAGACGACAATATTATCGCCCGCCTGTACATTGGCCGTATTTGTCACGGCGCCTACGCCCGTCGTTACCCCGCACCCAATATAACAAGACGTCTCAAATGGCGCATCCTCCCTAATTTTCGCGAGAGCGATTTCTGGTAAAACCGTGAAATTAGAAAAGGTCGAACAGCCCATATAGTGATAAATGGTCTGGCCCTTATAGCTAAAGCGAGATGTTCCGTCCGGCATCAGGCCCTTGCCTTGGGTGGCACGTATGGCGGTACATAGATTTGTCTTTCCCGATAGGCAGGATTTACACTGGCGGCACTCCGGCGTGTAAAGTGGGATGACGTGATCCCCTGGCGTAACAGATGTGACGCCTGCGCCGATTTCGCGAACAATCCCCGCACCTTCATGACCTAATATCGATGGAAACAGACCCTCACTGTCAAACCCATCAAGCGTATAGGCATCTGTATGGCAAATTCCGGTCGCCATAATTTCGACCAAAACTTCACCGGCCTTGGGCCCTTCCAAGTCTAGCTCAACGATTTCCAAGGGTTTCTTTGCCTCAAAAGCAACAGCTGCACGTGTCTTCATAATTTTTCTCAATCTATAGTCGGTTTATGGTGATGTTATTTGTTTCTGATCTGGATAGATTTCCGACTTCAACCGATCCGCGCGGATTTTAAATCTATACTGGTGTCGGCAAGGGCGACCGTATCCAACGCCCCGCCTTTGGAGAGAACTTGTTTTCCAAACATAAAATCCCGCGGCGCATTCACGGCATCAACGGCTATGAACTTATCGCCTTTGAAGTAATAGGCAGCAAAGCTGCGGCCTGTTTCATGCTCTCCGCGAATAACAACTTTATCATAGCCTGAAGACAGACCTGCGATTTGAAGTTTTAGATCAAATTGATCAGACCAGAACCATGGCAGACTTACATAAGGCTTTGAAACACCGTTAATGTGGTTGGCAACCGTCTTTCCTTGTTCCGTCGCATTAGGGACAGATTCAAGCCTGATATGCGTCTCGTAAATCGGATTATAGTGCCAGGTCACATCCCCGGCTGCATAGATATCAGGATCGGAGGTTTGGCAATATTCGTTGACCATTATTCCGTTTCCAACCTCTAAGCCTGCGGCCTCGGCAAGCTCGGTATTTGGGATAACACCAATGCCAATAATGACCATGTCAGCTACAAAGGATTGATCGCAGGACGTTACGACCGTCAGCTGGTCGCCAGTGGGTTTTATCTCCGACGCCATCACGGTTTCGTAGATTCTAACGCCCTCTTCTTCATGAACGCGTTTGTAAAAGGACGACATTTCTTCAGCCGTCACGCGCTGTAATATGCGGGGCATGGCTTCTAAAACGGTCACGTCTAAACCTTGCTTTCGCAAAGAAGCAGCTGTTTCAAGGCCGATATAGCCACCGCCAATGATGACAGCCGATTTAGCCGTTTTCGCTTTAGATTTTATAGAGAGAACGTCCGCTGTATCGCGCAAGTAAAAAACATTGTCCAACGCCTCGCCAGGAACAGGGAGTCGACGAATACGAGCGCCCATCGTCAGAACGAGTTTGTCGTAGAGTAGCGTCTCGCCAGTGTCAGTGTGAACGGTTTTATTTTCTCGATTTATACCGTCAACTCGAACGCCAAGCTTAATCTGAATATCGGCATTCTCATAGACCTCTGCGGGCCGGATCAGAATATCCGCAATCGACTTTTCACCGGATAAAAAATCCTTGGACAAAGGCGGGCGATGATAGGGTAATTCTTGCTCATCCCCAATAACCACAATACCACCGTCCCAACCACCCTGGCGCAAGCTTACGCAAGTTTGGGCGGCAGCGTGGGACGCTCCAACTATAATTACGGACGCCATTTTACACTAAACGTTAGTGAGGCTGCGAGAGACTCTGAGCCCCGCGAGAACCAATGAGTGCAACGATCATCAGAGCGACCGCGACGACGCCATAGACCAAGAGAACGTTGCTCAATCCACCAAAGGGTTTGTAGAGCGCGACCGCGACAAGCGGCGCAACAAATTGTCCGAGAAAGAACATTCCTGTCCAAAATCCTGTACCTCGACCCCGAACATTCGCAGGCAAAATACTCATGACCCATGTCAGCATGGTCGGCAAAAGAAGACCTGCGCCAAGGCTAGTAATCAAGACGAATACCACGGTCATAGCGAATGAAACTGAATGGCCCATGCCCCCATAACCCAAAGCAAAAAACAACATTCCAATGGCAAGAAGCTTTGGTCCTGAAGATTTTTTCTTTAGCCCGATGAACAGGAACGTCCCCAACATAACGCCAATATTAAATACAGCCCCGATACCGCCAATTACGCCAGGCGTCACCTCACCGCTCAAAAGCAAGATATCTCCGAGCTTCACAATGGCTGTGTAGAAGAAAATTGCGACCCCAAGCGTTGTCAAAAGAAGCGGTGCAAGGCTTTTCCATGGCAAGGCTCCCTTTATGCCACTGGTTTTTTCC
>CALHXF010000179.1 GCA_938040095.1 uncultured Caulobacterales bacterium | reverse complement strand
TATTATCGTTTTTCAATAATTATTGATTGACTCTCGCTAAATTCAACCTAGTGAAGCTATATGCGAACAACATATGATATTTTGGGTAAACTACGTCACGCGGCTTCTGGAGCTGTGCTGATGGTTGTGCTGAGTGGGTGCGCTTCGATCAACTTAACGCCGGAGCCGACACAGGTTGCGCCTCAAGCCGAGGTGAACGCTGACGTGCCGCCGCCGCAAGACTGGGTTGTGCCTGCGCCAGATGCTTTGCCGACAACGGATTGGGTGCGCAGTTTCCCTGATCCGATACTGATTGAGTTGGTCGATGAGGCGTTGCGCGAGAATACGAATATCGGCGCGGCCTATGCGCGATTGGACGGCGCGATAGCGCGTGAGAAAATTAGCCAAGCGGGTCGTTTGCCGAGTGTAGGCGCAACAGGCGGGCTGTCACGAACGGAACGCGTGAATGAGTTTATCCCTGATAGTACAGGAATTAATATCGGATTGAATGCAAGTTGGGAGCCCGATCTTTGGGGGCGTATCTCTGATGGGGTCAATGCGTCTGAGCTAGAATCTGAAGCCTCCGCTGTCGATGTTGCAGGTGCCCGTCTGTCAATCACTGGGAGCGTCGCGCAGGCGTGGTTCGGTTTGATTGAAGCTGGCCTTTTGACGGATTTATCGCAGCGTGAAGTCGAGACTCAGGAAAGAGCATTGCGCCTAACTGAAAGACGGTTTCAGTCTGGCGTGTCGGGCAGCCAAGATGTTCGCCTTGTGCGATCCTCTTTGGCGCAGGCCGAGGCTAACAAGGCGTCGCGAGAGCAGCGTGTGTCGGACTTGTCGCGGCAGCTTGAAGTCTTGCTCACAAGATACCCTGCCTATGCGATCAGTGGGGCGCCTGATTTACCGGAGTTACCAGCGCTCGAAGGCGTGGGTGCACCAGCTTTTATTTTAACGCAGCGGCCTGATTTAATTGCGGCGGAACGTCGGATGGCAGCGCAAGGTATTCAGATTGACCTAGCAAAGAAAGCGCTGCTTCCGAGTTTGTCTCTAACGGGGTCAACCTCCGCAGCGGGGGGAGGGCTAGGTAGTTTCTTCGATATTGACGCTTTAGTTGCAAGCCTTGTTTCGAATGTGACCGCGCCCATTTTCCAAGGTGGACGTTTGCGCGCAAATGTTGAAGTGCAGGAGGCTGTTCTGAAGCAGCAACTGCAGTCCTATATCGGCACGGTTCTGAATGCATATTTGGATGTCGAAACGGCCCTTTATGCCGAAGGGCGTTTGGAAGAACGCGAAATCGCACTGCGGGTTTCTGTTGAGGAGGCTCTGGCGGCTGAAGATCGTTTGGAGCAACGCTACATCGAGGGGCTCGCTACGATCCTGCAATTGTTAGATGCGCAATCTCGTCGCATTTCCTCCGAAGGTCAGTTAATTTCCGCTCGGGCGGAACGCTTGCAAAATCGCGTTCGCCTTCACGTTGCCTTAGGTGGTGGTGCATATGGTGACGTTCCGCCTGACGCTTTACCTGCTTTTTTAAGAGATAAAAAATAACGCTATGCTGAATACTTCTAACGATTATTCCATTCCAGAACAAAATGGTGGGGTGCTGAGGAAAATTCTTGTCATTCTCATTCCGATATTAATCATCACGGTGTTTGTCGTCGCGACTTCAGTTTTTATCTCGTTGACAAAGAAGCCGAAGGAGAAAAAGCGGAATTTCAACACACTGGCTGTCATCGCTGACTACGCAAAAATCGAAGATGTTCAGCTTGCTGTTCGGACGCAAGGTGAGGCACGGCCACAGATTGAGATTGATCTTGTTCCGCAGGTTGGCGGTAAGATTGTCTATGTGTCCCCTAATTTCATTGAAGGCGGTATTTTCCGCAAAGGTGAAACACTCATTCGTGTTGAGGACGCTGATTTCAGGGTTGCTGTTATCCGCGCCGAAGCTGGCGTTGCGCAGGCTCAACAAGTTCTCGTACGGGAAAAAGCTGAGGGCGATATTGCTCGTCAGGATTATGCTGAGCTTGGGCGCGGTGAACCGACGCCTCTCGCGTTGAGAGAGCCGCAGCAAGCGCAAGCGCAAGCCGCCCTGCGTGCAGCTGAGGCTGACCTTCAGTCCACTAAATTGAATTTATCTCGAACAGAAGTGAAGGCGCCTTTCTCTGGTCGCGTTCGAATGAAATCATCTGACATTGGACAATTCGTAACGCCTGGTAGTCGTCTAGGTCGTATTTTTTCTAAAGATGTTGTCGAAGTTCGTTTGGCGTTATCCGATGACCAATTAGCGAAGTTAGACTTACCCTTGGCGTTTTTTGCAACTGACCGTGCAGCTGCGCCCAAGGTTGACCTAAGTGCGCGAGTCGCAGGTAAGACACGGCATTGGGAAGGCCGCATCATGCGAACGGACGCAGCATACGATACGCAAACGCGTGCGCTGTTTGCAATCGCTGAAGTTTTTGACCCTTATGGCAAGGGCGCGTCCGAAGATGGTGTGCCCCTCGCACCAGGTCTTTTCGTGGATGCTGATATTGCAGGCAAATCCTTTGAGAATGTGATTGTGATCCCACGTGATGGTCTTCGGCCACAAGATGAAGTCTATATTGTTGATGATCAAGGTAAGGCTGAAATTCGGAAGGTGAGTGTTTTGGATGCAGGTCCAGAGCGCGCTCTTTTGACATCTGGTGTTGGAGCGGGTGAACTGGTTGTGTTGTCCCCAATGGAGCGCTCTCGCGTTGAGATTACACTCAAGGTTTTGGACGTGAACGACCCAGAAAATGTTTTGGTCGATCCACCAAAGCCTGATTGGATGAAAAAGGCTGAGGCCAAAGCTGAGGGTGAAGCGAAAGACGACGGCAAGAAAAAGAAGCGTCGTTGGGGTAAGAAACCCGATGCTGATAGTAAAGCTTCAGACGATGACGCCGATGGAAAATCTGAAGCTGATGACGAAAAGTCTGAGGAGAATTAAACTGTGAAATCGCTTATTGCATGGTTTGTTAAAAATCCCGTTGCCGCCAATCTCTTGATGGTGGCGATGTTCGTTGCAGGTATCTTTGGTTACATGAATTTGGAACGAGAGTTTCTGCCAGGCGTCACAGTCAACGGCATGACCGTGAGTGTTCAATGGAACGGAGCATCCCCCCGCGATGTAAACGAGCAGATCGTAACCCGTGTCGAAGAAGCGGTCGATGGGTTGGACGGTATTGATTACATTGAAGCGACGGCTCGTGAAGGCGGCGCGTCAATTAATATTCGTACAAAACTTGGCATCGATTATGAAAAGATGCTGGATCAAGTTAAAAACCGTGTGGATGGTATTCAGAATTTACCGCCTGACGCCTTTCGCCCGCAGGTCTTCCGGTGGGATGCTCAGGTCGATATCATGTATCTTGCGCTTTACGGCCAGGTTGATCGATTAGCCCTCCAGCGTGCAGGCAATGACTTGCGGTTGAAGCTAACTCAGTTGCCAGGCCTTCAGCTCACAGAGCAGATTTCAAAAGTGCCTGAGCAGGTTACAATTGAAATCTCTGAAGAGGCTCTGTTGCGGTATAATTTGACGTTCAGCCAGGTCAGCCAAGCAATTTCTGGTAGTTCCGTAAACCTCTCTGCAGGGACAGTCGAAACAACAGGTGGTAACCTTCAGCTTCGGGCACGTAATCTCGCTGATTCAAAAGCTGAGTTTGAAAAAATCATCGTGCGTCAAACATCCAGTGGCGGTATCGTGAGAATCAGTGACGTTGCAAATGTTATTGATGGTTTTGATGATGATAAATTTGCCGCGGCCTTTCGGGGGCAACCTGCCGCCATATTTCGTGTTTTCTCACCAGAGACGTCCAATATTACCGAAGCAGGTGAAGCTATTCGGAAATTTGAAAAAGACATTCAGGAGTCTCTTCCTGCCGATATGACGTTTAGCATTTGGTTCGATGGTTCCACGGTTTTTGATAGTAGAATGACATTGATTTCCAGCAACGCTTTGTCGGGGATGGTTTTGGTTCTCATTATTTTGATGCTCTTCCTTCGTCCGAAGGTCGCGATCTGGGTGACGGTCGGCATTATGGCCGCTTTTGCTGGTGCGTTGGCGATTGCGCCATTTATTGGCATCACGCTAAATATGATCTCACTCTTCGCTTTCCTTCTCGTAATTGGGATTGTGGTCGATGATGCTATTGTCGTGGGGGAAAGTGTGCATTTCCATGTCGAGAACGGAATTGATGGCGAACGCGGAGCTGTTGCGGGCGCCAATATGGTTGTGAAGCCTGTTTATTTCGCCGTGATTACGACGATCATGATGTTTGTTCCGATGATGTTATTATCAGGACCTGTTCGGTCAATGTTCGAACAAATCAGTTTGGTTGTTATCGCAGTTCTGATCTTTTCTCTGATTGAAGCGTTCTTCATTCTCCCAGCCCATTTACGTCACTTGAAGCCTGTCGACCCAAAAAAGGTTAGAGGTCTTCTTAAGTTTCAGCATAGGCTCGCTGAGAGCTTGAACACCTTTGCAAGAAAGGTGTTCCGTCCAGTCGTCGCGACTTTACTTCGCTTTCGCTATATAACCGTGTCTGTTTTTGTTGGTCTTTTTGCGATGGCAATCATGCTCTTGCAGGCAGGCGTTGCGCCATCCTCCTTCCTTCCTGAAGTCGAAGGCGATATGATCCAGGTGAACATACGTTTTCCTGAAGGCACGACGTTTGAACGACGTGAACAGGTTCGCCAGCAAGTTGACGCGGGTATAAACCGTCTCAATGAAGATTCATTGGAGCTGTTTGGAACGGAAGAAGGCATAATCTCTCATCCCGGTACGATCACAGAAGGTCGCGGCGTTAATGGGTTTTTGGGTTTGTTGGCGACTGAGAAACGCAATAATACGTCAACACGCGTCATTGCTGAAAAACTAGAAGAGTATGTTGGTCCGGTAAGTGATGCGTTCCGCGTTGATTATGGTTTCACCGAAGGTAGTTTTGGTGGCGGAGGTGGACTTTTTTATGCAGTTGCATCCTCCAATGAAGATGATCTGCGTGCGGCAATTCTAGATATTAAAAACGAAGTCTCGACCTATGATGGCGTCGTTGGAACGTGGGATAATCTTGAAAGTTCGGCCTCCGAAATTCGTTTCAATATGAAGCCTGGTGCGGAAAGTCTTGGTATTACGCTACAGGACGTCACGCGCCAGGTACGCCAAGCGTTCTTTGGTCAAGAAGTGCAGCGTCTACCGAGAAATGGCGAAGATGTCCGCGTGATGGTTCGCTATCCTCTTGCTGCCCGTGAGAGTATCGACAGTTTGAATGATCTTCGTATTCGCGGAGCCAATGGTGTCGAAGTACCGCTTTATTCTATTGCTGATGTTAGTTTTGCAGAAGGCGTTTCCCGCATCCAAAGGCGCGATCGTAAACAGGTCGCCTATACGGGTGGCCGTGTGCGGGGTGAAGGCGCCGTTCAAACCGAGATCAGAGCGCAATTAGATGATGAATTTTTCCCGCAATGGAAATTACGTCATCCGAATGTAGAGAAGATCAATGTTGGTGATGATGAAGTGCAGACCACATTCGTTCGCGAAATGATGGTGAGCGGTATTGCTATTCTCTTTATGATGTATGGTTTGCTAGCGATCGCGTTTAAATCCTACGCTCAGCCTCTATTGATTATGGTTGCTATCCCATTTGCCTTTATCGGCATGATATTCGGTAATTTGATCACCGATGTTCCCTTCGGCGTCATGAGTGTGTTCGGTTTCTTCGCGGCCTCCGGAGTGGCGGTTAACGATAACCTTGTCTTGATCGATTATGTGAACCGATTACGGGATAAAGGGGTCGGCGCCTACCAAGCGATGCTAGATGCCTGTGTTGCGCGTTTCCGACCTATCTTGCTGACATCCGTGACAACCTTTGTTGGTATCACACCGATCTTGTTCGAAACGTCAACGCAGAGCCAATTCCTCAAGCCGATGGTTGTGGCTTTGGCATTTGGTGTTTTATTCGACTTCTTCCTAACCTTGATGCTTGTCCCTGCGCTTTACGGGATTGGCGTTGATATTGGTCGTTTCTTCAAGGGACTATGGACGGGCGTTAAGCAAGCTCCATTGGGGTCAAATTATGATCCAGATATCGTCTTGGCCCTAGAGGGTATGGATATTGAAGACGAGGTTGACCCTATGGACAAGCTTGATACCAGTGCGGGATCTATTCCAGCTCCAGCTGAGTGAAATCGTAAGACTTAAAATTTTCGGAGGACAGAACATGTCGCTTAAATTCGTAATGGGGACGAGCATCGCCGTTCTCGCACTCTCTCTCGCCGCCTGTAGTGATGGCGGAATTGACAGCGTCTCAAAGGCGGTGAGTGCTGAAGCTAAACCTGCGGTCCTCGGTACATTCGGCATTGCGACTGACCATATGGACACGGCTGTCGCGCCAGGTGAAAATTTCTACGAGTTCGTCAATGGAACATGGTTGAAGACGAAAGAAATCCCTGCGGATCGCTCTCGTTTTGGCGCATTTAACGTTTTGAGCGATCAAGCAGAAGCACGTGTTCGGACAATCATTGAAACGGCTGCTAGTAAATCTACCCCAAGTGCAGACGAGAAACGCATCGGTGATTTCTATAATGCCTATCTGAATACTGATAGCATTGAAGAGAAGGGCCTTACCCCTGTAAAACCTGCGCTTGATCGCATCAACGCAGCGAAAACACATGATGATGTGCTTGCGTTGATGGCGGACCCTGGCCTCGGCCTTGATGCCCCTGTGTCGCCTTACGTTTATATCGATGCGAAGAAAAATGACGAATATATCGTTTATATGACGCAATCGGGTCTGTCTCTTCCAAACAGGGACTATTATTTTGACGATAGCGAGAAGGGACAGAAAATTCTGAAGGGTTACCGTGACCTCGCTGCGGCTATGTTGTCTGAGGCAGGAGCTGATGATGCGTCGGATCGCGCGGACGCCGTTGTCGCTTTTGAAACGGCTTTGGCTGACGGACATTGGACGCGCGTAAAACAACGTGACCGTGACCTAACATATAATAAAATGAGCACAGCAGAGCTCGCCACAATGGCTCCAGGTGTGAACTGGGATATGATGCTCAAGACACTCGGTCTGGGCGAACAGAATAAGGTCGTTATTCGCGAGACATCCGCGATTGAAAACGCGGCTAAAGTCTATGCCAATACATCCGTTGATGTTTTGAAAGATTATCTAACCGTCAGCTTGATGAACAGTCATTCAGCTTACCTCCCTGCACGCATTGATGCCGCCAATTTCGAATTTTACGGCAGAACGCTTCGCGGCCAAGAAGAGCAACGCCCGCGTTGGAAACGCGCTGTTTCTGCGGTTAA
This sequence comes from uncultured Caulobacterales bacterium, assembly GCA_938040095.1. Classification (GTDB taxonomy): domain Bacteria; phylum Pseudomonadota; class Alphaproteobacteria; order Caulobacterales; family Maricaulaceae; genus Litorimonas. The sequence goes on along the minus strand of CALHXF010000179.1, from coordinate 15,248 downwards.
CGGCACACTCGGCGAAGTGGTGGGTAAGGTTTATGTAAAAGAGCATTTTCCACCTAGATCCAAAGTTTTAATGGATGAGCTAGTCGAGAACGTTCGTGGTGCTTTCAAAGTGGGTATCGATGGTTTGGAGTGGATGGGCGAAGACACCAAAAAGCAAGCTCAATACAAGCTCGCAAAGTTCAATCCGAAAATTGGGTATCCTGATCGATGGGAAACGTACAAAGGACTTAACGTTGATCGTGACGATTTGATTGGTACGATTCAATCTTCGCGCACATGGTCTTGGGAAGATTCTATTGGTCAATTGGGGCAGCCCATTGATCGTGACGAATGGGGCATGACGCCGCAAACCGTAAATGCGTATTATAACTCAATTTTGAATGAGATCGTCTTTCCAGCTGCAATTTTGGATGCGCCATTCTTTGATCCAAATGCCGATGCCGCCGTGAACTATGGCGGAATTGGTGCTGTTATCGGTCACGAAATGGGACATGGCTTTGATGATCAAGGCCGTAAGTCTGATGGCGATGGTCTCCAACGGGATTGGTGGACCGAAGCCGATGCGGAAGCCTATGAAGCTCGTGCGAAACTACTCGCCGATCAGTATAGTGCCTTCGAACCGCTCCCAGGTGAGAACCTTGATGGACGTTTGGGACTTGGCGAAAATATTGGCGATCTGACGGGCGTGACGATGGCGTATAACGCGTATAAAAAATCGTTGAATGGCAAAGAGGCTCCTGAGATCGATGGTTACACGGGTGATCAACGCTTCTTTATGGCGTGGGCGCAAGTTTGGGCGATTAAATGGCGGGAAGAAGCCTTGTCAGCGCAAATCAAAAATGGCCCACATAGCCCGGGCGAATATCGTGCGAATGGTATCGTGCGTAACTTCCAGCCTTGGTATGATGCCTTTAATATCACAGCAGACGACGCCATGTATTTGGCTCCAGAGGACCGCGTGAAAATCTGGTAGATCGACCCTGATCTGAATTCTAAAGGCCCGTCGCGATCCTTCGTGATGGGCCTTTTTTGTATAAAATAGAACAAACGAAACTTCTAAACCCAAGAGAGATCATTGATGTCTAAAGTCAAAACAGCGCTCATCATTGGTGCAGGTGATGATACGGGATCAGCGCTTGCGAAAGCCTTCGCCCGCGAAGGTTTTGCGGTTTGTGTTACACGTCGCCCACGTCATGCAGACAGGCTTGAGAGTTTAGCAGAGACGATCCGATCAACGGGTAGCCAAGCTTATGCGAAGCCCTGTGATGCGCGCGATGAGGCGGCGATGATGACACTGTTCGAAGAGGTTGAAGCGATTGGCCCCTTAGAGGTCGTCATCTTTAATATCGGCGCCAATGTGCGATTTGGAATTGCCGAGACAACAGAACGTGTCTTTCGAAAAGTCTGGGAAATGGCTTGCCTAAGTGGATTTCTAGCAGGGCGTGAATCCGCTAAATATATGAAACCACGCGGACAAGGCACAATTATCTTCACGGGCGCAACGGCAAGCCTTCGTGGTGCGTCGGGATTTTCTGCCTTTGCCTCGGCGAAACATGGCCTGCGGGCCGTTGCCCAATCTATGGCGCGAGAATTGGGTCCTCAAGGTATTCATGTCGCCCATACGGTGATCGATGGAATGATCGACTCTAATTTCATTCGGGATATGTTGCCAGATGTGGATGATCGCCGTGAACAAGATGCGATATTGAACCCAGACCATATTGCACAAGCCTATGTCGATATTCATAATCAACCCCGCACGGCTTGGACGTTCGAGCTGGATTTGCGACCCTATTGCGAGACATGGTGATGACCCAGACTATCGATTTCATTTTCGACTTCGGAAGCCCCAATGCTTATTTGGCTTGGAAAGTTCTGCCGAAAATGGCGGAGAAAAAGGACGCGACGGTTCGTTCCGTTCCTTGCCTCTTAGGCGGAATTTTTAAGGCGACGAATAACCAACCCCCGTGGCGAACATATGGGTCTGTCATAGGAAAGCTGGAGTATGAGCAGCTTGAAATGACCCGGTTCATCGAAAAACATGCCCTGACGAAATTTAAGTTTAATCCGCATTTTCCAATCAACACATTGCTATTAATGCGAGGGGCCTGCGCAGCGGAAGCTGCAGGTAATTTAGACGCCTATGTAACAGCAGGGATGACTGCGATGTGGGAAGACGGATTAAATATGTCCGATCCCGAGGTGTTCGTTTCGGTGATGGATATCGCGGGGTTGGACGGACAGGCATTGCTGGCGTCGACCCAAGACCCCAAAATCAAACAGAGGCTTCTTCAAAACACGAACGCCGCAGTTTCCCGCGGCGTGTTTGGTATTCCGAGCTATTTTATCGACGATGAAATGTGGTTTGGAAAAGACCGCATTCGTGATTTAATCGAAACGCTCTGACTATTCTGCGGCCTCTGCGACTGCCCACTCGGCCTTGATCATATCAGCGGCTTTTTCGGCGATCATGATCGTCGGGGCGTTGGTATTCCCAGACACGACTTGAGGCATGATAGAGGCGTCGATAACGCGGAGCCCGTTGAGCCCATGAACTTTGAGTTGGGGATCAACGACGGACATCGGATCGGCCGCTAAAGACGGTCCCATCTTACAGGTTCCAACAGGATGATACACCGTGTCAGCACGAGCCGTAATATCAGCCCGCAATTCAGCCTCATCAACAGCATCCGTTCCGTAGAGTGGTTTCCCACGTGCAGCCTCCAACGCTGGAGATTGCATGATTTGCTGGGTCACGCGCGCGGCCCGGTAGAGTTTCTCTACATCCTCAGGATGGGTCAAGAACGCTGGATCAATAGCGGGTGCATCAGATGGGTCAGATGAATTTAAAGTCACTGTGCCGCGGCTTTTAGGGCGCAGCAGACAAACATGCGTTGAGAAACCATGTCCCCAGTGAAGCTTCCGTCCGTGATCATCTACTACGGCCACGATAAAGTGGAGTTGAATGTCGGGTGAGGGCTCGTCGCGGTCTATATAAAGAAACGCGCCGCTTTCCGCGAGGTTTGAGGCGAGGAGTCCGGTTCCTGACTTACGATAGCTTGCAATCTCTTTGATCATGTTGAGGGAACCGCCGAGCGAAAACCCTACGGTTTCTTTTGATAAGTTACGTTTCGCTTTGTAGGCGGAAATCCAATCAATATGGTCTTGTAAGTTTTCACCAACTCCAGGTAGGTCGTGGGTTTGTTCGATGCCATGGGGTGATAGGTTTTTCGCCGCGCCAATACCCGACAACAATAGGAGTTGCGGCGACCCAAAGGCCCCGCAAGACACGATGACTTCTTTCCGTACGGTAACTTCGATAGTTTGCTTTTTCTTCCGAAGACGAACGCCAGCTGCGCGACCATTCTCGATAAGAACCTTTTCGGCCAAGACTTCGGTCATGACGTGCAGGTTCGGTCGTTCCATCGCCGTTTCCAAATAGGCTTTCGCTGTTGACCAGCGAACACCGTTTTTATGGGTTACGTCATATGTACCAAAACCCTCTTGCGTTGCGCCATTGAAATCATCATTTGCTGGAATTTGAAGTGTTTTACAGGCTTCGAAAAATTCTTCATTTAACGGAGATATTTTGCGTCGTTCGACGCTCAATGGTCCATCCGCGCCGTGAAATTCATCTGCACCTTGATCGCGGTTTTCTGCCTTTTTGAAATAAGGCAATACGTCGTCATATGACCAACCCGCATTCCCAAGGGATGCCCAGTTGTCATAATCCGCTTTATGACCACGGATATAGATCATCGCATTCGTGCTTGATGACCCGCCCAGCGCTTTGCCGCGTGGCTGATAACCTTTTCGACCACCCAAACCTTTTTGCGGGACGGTTTCGAAAGCCCAATTGCGTTTCTTAGTGACCATATTGACGATAGTCAGCCCCGGTATCGAAACACTCCAATGCTTATGCGTTGGGCCTGCTTCAATGAGGCAAACTGAGACATTCGGGTCTTCGGTGAGGCGTGCGGCAAGTGTGCAGCCCGCGCTACCTGCACCGATGATGACAAAATCAAATTCCATTTCCATTATAGAATCTTCTTCATGAGGCCGATCATTTTGCGCGTCTTATCTGTGTAAGGCGGGAAGAGGTTCTTGCCTTGACTAAACTTGGATTGAATGAATACGCCCTTCATATGGGAGAAGCTCTGGAAGCCTGCCTCGCCATGATAAGCGCCCATGCCTGACGGTCCGACGCCGCCAAATGGAATGTCTTCTTGGACAACATGCCACGCCGTTTCGTTCACGGATACACCGCCAGAAATGGATTCTCGAAGAACTTTGTCGCGTTTAGATTTGTTTTCACCAAACCAGTAAAGCGCCAATGGACGCTCTCCCTTCTGGATCGTGTCTAAAGACTCGTCGAGGGTTTCTGAGGCCACGACAGGGAGGAGGGGACCGAAAATTTCTTCCTGCATGATTTTCATATCGGGTGTCGTGTTCGTCACAACCGTTAGGGGCACGCGGCGCTCTTTGGCCAATTGTTGTTTGTCGTCATCGCCGGCGGTGCGGATTGTCGCGCCTTTGTTCTCGGCGTCTTCCAAGAGGTCTTGCAAGCGGGCATAATGACCGTCTGCGATGATTGACGTGTAGTCAGGGTTACCTGCAAATTTGGGGAAGAATTCTTCCGCCTTTGATATCATTGCGTCTGCGAAAGCGTCGACTTTAGCCCCTGGCATCAGAACATAGTCTGGTGCGACGCAGGTTTGTCCTGCATTGAGCAATTTACCATTCGCGATACGTGCGACGGTCATATCCATTTTGGCACTATCATCGATGATGACAGGAGATTTGCCGCCGAGTTCAAGTGTCACAGGGACAAGGTTTGCGCCCGCCGCTTTACCAACAATGCGGCCTACACTTGTGGAGCCTGTGAAGACAAGATGGTCGAAAGTTAGGTTCGAGAAGGCAGAGGCGACGTCAACGCCACCTGTGGCAACGAAAACTTCTTCATTGGTGAACCCTTTGGCGAGCACGTCTTTTAGAAGCTGGCTGAATCGCGGCGTGTATTCGCTGGGTTTGATCATCGCGCGATTGCCTGCGCCAATAGCTCCGACGAGCGGCATGATCGCGAGTTGTAGCGGGTAATTCCACGGGCTGATAATTCCAATCACGCCGAGGGGCTGTGGAATAATGACATTCTTTGCGGGTTTATACTGCATCGCCGTTGGGGCTTTGCGAGTCTTCATCCATTTTGGCGTATGTTTGATCGCATGAGAAATGCCGCCTTGAATGACGAGACATTCTGCGATGAGTGTGTCTTCTGTGGCGCGGTTTCCAAAGTCATCGCTAATCGCTTTGACGAATTCAGCTTCATGTCCGAGGATCAGGTCACGAAGGGTGATGAGCTTCGCTTTGCGAGAGGCCCAATCCGAATTTGGGGTTTTATTAAATGCGGCGCGTTGCGCAGCCAAAATGGTATCGAGTTCTGCCGGCTTTGTCGTACCCGTGCTGACGGGCTTATCTGGATTAATGCGGACCATTTTGGATTCCCCTAATTATCTTTTTATCACTTATATACTAAAAAGGGTGCGACCCGAAGGCCGCACCCTGAATTTACTCTATGCTGTATCGACTAGAAGTTTTTACGAACTGTCGCACCAAACATACGTGGCTCTTGGATAAAGGCTGAACGTGATGTCACGTTACCCGCCCGGAAAACCGTGTTGAAGGTAACGCCGCGTGTGCGCTCATTCGTGAGGTTCGTTGCCCAGAGTTCGAAGGCGTAGCTATCATCCGCATCAGTAAGGCCGATACGTGCATTCACTTTTGTCGTACTTGGCTGAATATCGTACGGATTTGCCGCTTGTGTGGCCAAGACCACAGCTTGCGTAGATGTCCGACGATCACTTTCGTAACGCATCTGAGCATTCAAGAAGAAGTTCAGATTCTCTGTGAGGCTGCCTTCATAATTTGCGCCCAAGATACCAACGGCATCTGGTGCATTTGTGAGGCTGTTCCCGCAGAGCGACGTAACGTTCAGCGTTGTATTGCTGCCCGCACAATCATCAGGATATTCTGCATTCAACAATGTTAGCGCACCGTTAAGTGTCAAACCATCCGTCGGACGTGCAACAGCTTCGATTTCGATACCTGTAGAGTTCGCCTTTGGTACGTTGAAAGTTGTGAACTGGGCACCCGTGAATTCGAGAACTTGGAAGTTTTCGAACTCCTGGATGAAACCAGCGACATTCAATGTCAGCATGTTGTCGAATAGTTTCGACTTTAAACCAATTTCGTAAGCATCGACTTCCTCAGAGAGGAAGCTCGGATCTGCCCCACCAGACGCAGCTGTTGAGTCCAAGTTGAAACCACCAGACTTATAACCATGCGTAAAGCTGGCATATGTCGAAACGGAGGGCGCGATTTCATATCCGACTTTCGCCGTATAAATCAGCTCATCATCTTTGAACTTTTCGTCAAATGTACGTGGAAGCGGGAAGACAGCCGATGCCGGAAGATCAGCCGGTGCTAAGAAAGCGAGGCAACCTAATCCGAAAATAGCATTAGTGAGAGCTCCTGGGACGTTGCCTGCACCGATTGAAGCCAATGCAGCAGGGCAAACTTGGTTATCGATATTGGACTGTGTGAAGCTGCCATCCTTGCTTTCATCCGAATAGCGAAGCCCAACTGTCAAAGACAACTGATCCGTCACATCGAAAATATTATGCGTGAACAGCGAGAAGCTCTTGCTGTCTTGCGCATAGTTTTGGCTGATCGATGTGCCTGCTGGATCAACACCTGTGAACACGGTCAATGGGTTTGCGCCGAGAGTTCCACCTGTTGGTGCGAATAAACGCGCCCCAACAAGTTCGCCATAATCTGCACCGAGCTCAAAATTGACCTGTTGAGAGATTTCTTCCTCAGAATAATAGGCGCCTGCCATCCAACTCAATCGATCGTCAAATGCGCTACCTTGGAGGCGCATTTCATGTGTCATTGTATCGATTTCAACGGGGCTGTCTCTGACGTTGAACACATCTAGACCTGAGAAGTCAGAGTCATAATCTTCCGTCGCGTCGTAATTACGCAGAGAACCCGTATAGATCAGGTCCATATCGTCACTGATCGGATATTCCATCTCTAAGGTGAAACCCGTCTGATCACTTGACCCATTTGGCTCGAAAGAGGCTGTGCCGATAAGATTATCTACCGCAGCTTGTGCTGCATCATCATCATTTGCGCCGACAGCAACATCTGGGCCAGCCATACCGCCACGTGCGCCAAGTCCGACTGCGCCGAAGAGGCCTGCCGTTTCAATATCCGCTTGCTGGACTTCAATTGCGGCACCAACGGGTGCGTCGCTTCTTGAGTGATCAGCAATTAGACGGCCTTTGAAGCCATAATCGGTTTCCCAACCGAGCTGTCCGCGAACCATGAACTGATCGATTCCGTTGGATTCGCCGAACCGATTGCCATCTCTATCGAAGAGTTTGATATAGCCGTTACGTTGACGAAATGCACCCGTGATACGTGCTGCGACCTTGTCTTCTACAATTGGGATGTTGACCGCGCCTTGCAGGCTTTTATGCGCATAATTGCCGAATGTCGCATTCAAGAAACCGCTAGTGTCGGTGCCAGAAAGATCAGGCGCTTTGTTGTTGATTTTTAGCGCACCTGCTGAGGTATTGCGTCCAAAAAGCGTACCCTGTGGGCCGCGAAGGACCTCGACGCTTTCTACATCTACGAATTCGCCAAGAGCGATACCTGGACGGGATTGATAGGCGCCATCAATGAAGACACCAACGGCAGATTCAAATCCGATGTTGTTGGACGTTGTACCGACGCCGCGAATACGCAGAACGACTGTACCAGAGGCAGTCTGGGCTTGTGATGCGGCAAAGCTAGGTGCGACGATCGCAAGGTTTTGGACGTTGACGACGCCTTGCTTCTCTAAAACCTCAGGGGCTAATACCGTGACCGCAATAGGCACATCTTGCAGGGCTTGTGGGCGACGCGTCGCGGTTGAAATGATGACGTCTTCGCCAAACTCAGTGTCGCCACTTGTTTGTGCAAATGCGGTGGATGCAGACATCAATGCGGTTGTCGACAATAACGCAAGACCTGCGCTAGCTAGCTTATTCATAAAACTCTCCCCGAGTGGATAATAAGACACCCCGGATTTTTCCGGTGACGTTCACCCCTTGATTTGCGAAAATTTACCCTTTTGCAAGGTGTAATTAAGGGAAGTTTGGCGGGGTGTGACTAAAACGCCACAGTTTTTGGAGGAAAATTCTAGGAACGTCCCGTTTTCACGAATGCTGCGAGCATGTGCCGCGTGCGTCCGGTGAAATTATCCTCACAAGCTGCAATTTGAGAATAACGCCGACGGAGTTTTCCTGGCGCGTCTTTTAGACGTCCAACACCCCAACGTTCTGTCGCCGCATAGATTCGTGACAATCGCCCCGCAGCGCCAGCGATGGGAACGAAACCAGATACAACATCAACAGAGGCGCTGGCGTAGTGACGTTTATAACCGCCCAAACCTTCGCCCATATCTATTTTGCGATAGCCTGTTTCATCACTCGCATCGATCAACATCTCAAGGAGTTGGATACCAGGGCCATATTCGGACAATTCATCATCATAGGCGACCATCCAACTGTGGAAGACGTCTCCATCGGAAAGGCCTAAATCTATGGCAGCAAGACGTTCCCCAAAATAAAGCGCGTGCATATCGCAGCGCAGTCCAGCTTTCGCGCCACGCTCCCAGAGTGTTCGAATCAGGGACTGTGTCCAATCCGCAGAAAGCACGTCATACTTTCCCGTCTGCGCAAACTTCTCGCGTTTCCAATCAATCAGCGATTGGTAGACGTCGATATTTCGCGAGAAAAGTTCAATGCGAGGCTGACCGATATTTTCTTCTGCCTTGCGTGTACGACGACGGTTAGATTTTAAATGTCGTCGATAGGATCCATCACGCGCGGCGCGCCAGTCCGTCGCTGTCGTTTCAATATCAATCGCAGCGGTTACCGAAGTCGATAAAATTTGGGTTTGGCGCAGACGGGCTGGATCCGTTGCACAGCTATAATGGAAGGCGCCGATGCCTGTGTCTTTAAGAAGGCTGTCATATGTGACGCACTCATCTTGCGTAATTATACCGTGATAATCGCTCATCGGTGCACCAACAGGACGCGCAAAGCGTTGACCTTGCAGCGGTAGAAAAGCGCGCGGTGTTCCGTCTTCGTCATATTGGCAGACAATTCGCACGTCAGGACGAATATCGGAAAGGAATTTCACGTAATCGGGATGAAAGTAAGGCGAGCGCAATGAAGGGTTCTCTGCGCGCATGCGTGACCATGCTGACCAATCCGTGTCGGTCAATTCAGATGGGTGCTGCACCAAGGTGCGCGGTAAGTTATGTCTATCGGTATGTCCCACGCGAGGGTGCATAAAGGGCGAACGCTAAAAACGGATTAAAATCATTGACGACAGACGTGAATTTATTTGAGGGTAGCATATGGCTGATCATTCGCACTCATATCACGATCATGGCTCTGATCACGAGGATCACAGTTGTCATGGGCATAGCCACGCACCTAAAGTGAATGAAAATAATCGATGGCGTGTCGGTCTGGCTGCGCTGCTGACAGGCGCTTTCATGATTGCAGAGATTGCAGGCGGCTTGATTTCAGGGTCACTCGCACTTCTTGCTGATGCTGGGCATATGATGACCGATTTCGCCGCCCTTGCGATGGCGTGGGGTGCATTCAAAATCGCGCAACGACCTGCAAATTGGCGACAAACCTATGGCTATGATCGTGTCTCTATTCTCGTGGCATTCGTGAATGGCCTCACTTTGTTTGGTGTCGCGATTTGGATCGTATGGGAGGGTATCCACCGCTTTCTGGAACCAAGCGAGGTTCTTGCAGGGCCCATGCTCTGGGTCGCGATAGCGGGCCTGATCGTAAATCTTGTTGTATTTTGGATATTGATGGGCGCAGATCAGCATAATCTGAACATACGTGGCGCAGTTTTACATGTTTTGGGTGACCTATTGGGGTCCGTCGCGGCAATTGTCGCTGCTGTGGTTATCCTAACAACGGGATGGATGCTCGCCGATCCGCTTCTGTCGATCTCGGTGGCCGTTTTGATTTTGCGATCGGCTTGGGGGTTAGTCCGTGAGTCCGCCCATATCTTGCTTCAAGGCTCTCCGAGACATCTTGATAGGCGAGAGATTGAAAAAGACCTACTGGAACATGTTCCCGACTTGGTTCGCATCGATGATCTTCATGTCTGGGCGGTGACACCCGAACGTCCAATTGTGACCGTGAACGCCTGCGTCGACCCAACGGCTAGAATCGAACATGTTGCTCAAGCCATCAAAGCGCGCTTAGCTAAAAATTTCGATATTGATCACGTCACCGTCGACGTCATGCGAGACATTTAGTTCAAGTCAAATGCCTCACGGAACCGACGGAGAAATTCTTTTTGATTTACGTCAGGAGCTGTTTCCGCGCTTGCGACCTGAACCAGCATGTCCGCCAATTCTTTCGCGTCCTCTTTTGTGACGGTATCGCGTAGGATTTTGATCATAGGGGTCAGGGATGTTTCTGGCAGAACAATATCATGTGTCAGACCTTCCATTTGCCGCACCATTCCATCAGCATCATCAGAGGAAAGTTGCATATTTGATGAAAGTTGCGTTTCAATGACGTAACGGGATTCATCGTCAATACGTCGGCTATCGCCCGCTCGCGCCATCATGATCATCAAAACTGTTGCGGCCTCCACAGGTGTCTCAATCAATTCGAATCCGCCTTTATTATAGGCTTTTCTGAACTGGCGTTTCCGTGGCATATTTTTGGCCTGAATGGCCGCGCCACGTACCGCATTGGCGGCATCGCCAATATTCCGACGATTGGCAGACAGGCGTATCGCCCAAAAGAGAGCTGTACCAACGAGGGCGAAGAAACCGAGTATAATATGCATGGCGCAGCCTTAGCGCGAAAATATGATTAAAGTCCAATCATCTACAACTGCGCGTCGGTCCCATATCCAGATGGAAATGATCGGCATGAGCCGCGTTGAAATCGGGTGACAACGTGACTTGAAATAGGCCGCAAGCGGCGTCTCGGGCTTCGCGTAAAAAGTTCGCTTTCTTTCGAGCGCCGTCCCAATCTTTGAGAACTTGGATGCGTGAGCCGTCTTCCAATTCGAAAGCTGCGATATCCCAGGCATTCGCAAAGGCGTGTTCTGACCATTGTCCAGAGCCATTGCCGCGTTGTCGCCGACAAGAATAAGTGCCGTAGTGATGGATTTTGGTGAGGGGTTGATCGAAGTGTTTGCGCGCCAAAACGTCCACTTCACGCTGCCAGAGATATACGGCCACAGAAAGCGGGCATTGCATATTGCTTTCGCCCGGTGCGAAGCGGGTTTGATCTGTGCCGTAAACCACACGTGCGAAATCCCACCCGCACACGCCTTTTCCTGCACCTGTTGTCGGCCGTTTTGGGTCTGCTGGTATTGATTTAAAGTCAGTCGTATCTCTCGCCAAATCCATGCAGACTTTTGATGGCTTCAGGTTCAGCGCAAAAAGCTGTTGTCGCGTTGCGATACCGATCGGGCGAGAGGTATCGAGAGGTTTCCAGAACAAATGTTGAGGTGGTACATATCGACCAATGAGCCAGATTGATCCGACGATAATCAGGACAAAGAGGGCTGTAACGAAGCTGCCCCAAATCCAATCACTTTTTTGTCGTTTTACTCGACCAAACATATGACCTGGGCCACGCGACGATCTCTGCGTAATTTGTCCGCTGACATGCCGTAAGTTTCTAGAGACAACGGTTCTATGCCTGTTCCAGGGGCGGTGATAATGCCGCGCAAATATCGGGGCGCTACGGAATAGACCCGTCCGCGTCGAGGAGATTCCGCGCTGACGACACCAATGATTTCCCCGTCTTTATCGAGGACTGGCGCGCCCGATAAGCCGCCCAATGATCCGCTTAGATTGCGCGAGCGACCCAATTCGGACCAAGCGAGAACGGCTTCATCATTTGTGTAGCGTCCACGCACTTTCATGCGATTACGCGCGATGAGACTTCCGACAACTTCCCCTGGTTTGCCTTGAGGGAAGCCTATGAAATACCCGACTTCGCCGAGCTGTCTCTGGTCTTCTAGGTCTGCAGGTAGCGGGTTACGCGACCAATCAGATCGCAACACGGCGAGGTCTGAGTTCTGAACAATTTGCGTCGTTACCGGAACGGCCCGTCCCATGCCGATGCGCAAGGCGACCTGATCACAGCTGTCCACAACATGTCGTGCTGTTAACCAAAGACCGTCTGCGTTGATCGAAAAGGCGGTGCCCGTTCCCGATTGGCGCGGGGCGACATCCACAAGAACAATGTCATCACGTGGGGAGTCAGACGGCAGCATAGGTCCTAATTCAGGGCTATCGGGCGCGTCGGGGACCACCACGTCTTGTTCGACACCGTAAGCCGTCCAAACGAAAGCAATTAAGACAACGGCATAAATGATCCAGTCGGGAAACTGTTTGCGTCCCTTGGCTTGGTATCCGTTGGTCCGTCGCGCCACGGTTTATCCAGCTATAGCGAAGGCAAGAATGAGGGAGCCTGCGAGTTTGAAGGAGGCTAAAACTAGGGTTGGGCCCACTTCATCGCGCTCAATGCGTTCGGGCATTCCGCGAAAGATAATATAATCCGTCATGCGGAAAAGGAAGAGCTGCAAAAGCAAAGCGAAAGCTGTCCAAAGTCCAACGTCATAGAGCGAAAACTTATTAATTAAACAGGCAGCCACGGGCAGGGCCATACTGATGACGAGCGCAGAAAAGTGGATCGCAGCGGCTGTATTGCCCGATTGGACCAGCTCTATTTCTTTGTGGGGGATCAGTTTCACATAGGCCACGATTGCAGCTGTGAAGATCACAGCAACCATCATCAGATAATAAATAAGATAAGGGAAGCCCGCGGCGAGGCTTTCGAATGCAGGCTGCATTGGACAGGTCCATCTATGTTATCGTTGTGCCCCAGATATTGTGTTCGACAACACGAATATCTTCTGTAACCGTCTCTAAGTTTTGGACGTTGAGCGCAAGACATTTGTACTGATATTAGAGATTATCGCGACGTTTTGAGCTTAGGCTTTGGCGACTTTTTCGGCTTTTGCCTCTTTTCGCAGAGTCGAGGCGCGTTTTTTCTCACTGTCGCTTTTTAATTGCCCGCAGGCCGCGAAAATGTCCTGACCACGCGTTTTACGAATAGGGCTGGCGTAACCCGCCGCATTGACCATATCGGAGAAGGATTTGATCGTCTCGGCATCCGAACACACATAATCCGTACCCGGCCAAGGGTTGAAGGGGATCAGATTTACTTTGCAGGGAATACCCTTTAGCAATTTGATCAACTGTTTTGCGTGCCACGGCTGATCGTTGATGCCTTTTAGCATGACATACTCAAATGTAATCCGACGCGAGTTGGATAGCCCCGGATAGTCACGGCAAGCTTGCATCAATTCCTTGAGCGGATACTTCTTATTGATCGGCATGATCTGGCTGCGCAATTCGTCATTGGCCGCATGCAGTGAAATCGCGAGCTGTGCTTTTGTACGCTCTCCCATCGGGCCGATTTCAGGCACAACGCCAGAGGTTGAAACTGTAATGCGACGACGACCAATGCCTAGGCCCTCGGGATCACAAATCGTGTCCAAGGCGTCACCTACTTTTTCGGTATTATATAGGGGTTCGCCCATACCCATGAAGACGATATTCGTGAGCCTACGATTTTCCTGCGTCGTCGGCCATTCACCCAGATCGTCACGCGCAATGATAACTTGCAGGACAATTTCACGGGCCGTCAGATTGCGAACAAGGCGTTGCGTACCTGTATGACAGAAGGTGCAAGTCAGCGTACAGCCAACTTGTGAACTGACACAAAGCGCGCCTGTTTTTGACACGTCAGGGATAAAGACACTCTCAACTTCAACGCCGGGTGACATGCGAATGAGATATTTGCGCGTGCCATCGACGGAAATTAGACGTTCCACGATTTCGGGACGGTCTAGTGTAAAGGCGTCTTCTAGCTTTCCGCGAAGCGGTTTGGCGATATTCGTCATTTGATCAAATGACGTCACGCCGTAATTATAAATCCAATGAAAGACTTGTTTTGTGCGCATCTTCACCTTTTTAGGTTCGATACCAATACGTAGGAGTTCCGCAGAAATTTCGTCACGACCCAAACCGACAAGACTTATCTTTGTCTCCACCGTTTCAGCGGCGGATGTTTGGACTGCATCGGGCGCAGTGTTTATGAGCGTAGTTGAAGACATGGCGGGGCCTCTATCACGGGGAAGACTGACCGCAAAGCGGTGACTTCATAATGCGAATCCGTTACCGACGGCTCATGACAACCAACACACCTGAATTTACTGTCAGCGAACTTGCAAACTCGCTCAAGCGCACAGTCGAAGATACCTATGGCCATGTGCGAGTGCGCGGCGAGTTGGGACGGACAACGATTGCGAAATCTGGTCACTGTTACCTTGATATCAAAGACGATCGCGCCGTGATCAATTCGATCATTTGGAAAGGCGTGATGAACCGCCTGTCCATGCGTCCCGAAGAAGGCATGGAAGTCATCTGCGAGGGCAAACTTTCCACCTATCCAGGTCGTTCGAATTATCAACTGATCATCGAGAAGATGGAGCTCGCAGGGGCTGGCGCATTGATGGCGCTGTTCGAGAAACGCAAGAAAATGCTCGCGAGCGAAGGCTTGTTTGATGCGGGGCGAAAGGTTGAGCTCCCGTTCCTGCCCAAAACGATTGGCGTTGTCACGTCGCCCACAGGATCGGTCATTCGCGATATTTTACATCGCATCACGGACCGTTTCCCCAGCCATGTACTCGTCTGGCCCGTACTGGTGCAGGGCGATAAGGCGGCGGAGCAAATCTCTGAGGCTATCGACGGATTTAACCAAATGGACTGCTTTCCGCGACCTGACGTTTTGATCGTCGCGCGCGGCGGTGGATCAATGGAAGACCTCTGGTGTTTCAACGAAGAAGTTGTTGCGCGAGCGGCAGCCAATTCTAAAATACCACTGATTTCTGCTGTGGGGCATGAAACAGATTGGACGTTGATTGATTTTGTGGCGGATTACCGCGCGCCCACGCCGACGGGGGCTGCCGAGGTCGCTGTGCCAGTTCGCGCAGATTACCTAGAAACAGTAGAAGATTATGGCCTGCGTCTTTTGCGCGCGCTCCGGCGGACGACATCGGAACGGGCG
>CALHXF010000178.1 GCA_938040095.1 uncultured Caulobacterales bacterium | reverse complement strand
GCGTCCGCATCTGTGACAGCACCGACGTACCAATCTTCGCTATTACGGTCCTTGCGCGCGATGACTGCAAAATCACCTACGGAACCGTCGATCGCAATACTCTCTTCCCAATCGGTCGGAACATCTTTTATGAACTGAAATGCATCAAGCCGCTTTGCATATTCTTCGGGCGTGTCGACAACCATCTGTATCGGAGAATAAAGCACGACATAAAGAGCAAGCTCTTTGGCCAACGTATGTTCAATCCGGGATTTTGGGCTGTTGCGCGGAAAGTCTTCTCGCACAGGTGACACTTCATTCGGCCGCAAATTAAACGCGCCTGCCGTATAATCCATCGGCCCTGACAGCATGCGCGTGAAGATCAAATTTGTGACATGATCAGGACCATTTGGCGGAACGCCCCAAGCGTTAAATTCCTGCCCCCGCGCGCCTTCGCGGCTGACCCAATTCGGATAGGTTCTGCGAAGCCCAGTGTCTTTTACGGGCTCATGCGGGTTCATTGCAATCTGATGGTCATGGGCGCGCTTGACGACCTTTAGGTGGTGATCCACCTGATGTTGACTATCGTGATATTCATAACGCGGCACACCTTTTTCATCGATGCGTTTAATATTCCCGTCATCCGCGACATATCCGGATTTGATGACCCGAACACCGCTGGCTTGATAAAGGTCTAATGCGCCTTCTAATTGACTCTCATAATTGGAAATATTGCCTGATGTTTCGTGATGACCAATCAGGCGTGTCCCGACTTTTTCACCATACGCAGCAACGGCTTCGATGTCGAAGTCATCATAGGTTTCAGTGAAAGAGAAAACGTCGCCATTATTGAACCAATCATCATCCCAACCAATATTCCACCCTTCAACCAGAACGCCCACAAATCCATTCTCAGCCGCAAAATCCATATAGCGTTTAGTCCGGTCGGTCGTCGCAGCATGAAGACCCTCCACATCGCCTTGTTTGACGCCCCACGTGCCATTTCGAACATGTTGATCCCACCAAATGCCCGCGTATTTTCCGGGTTCAAAATAAGACACATCGCCGAGAGCATTCGGCTCATTCAAATTGAGAATGATATCCGAATTGATCAGATCGACAGCTTCGGCTCCAATTTGGATTGTACGCCACGGCGTTTTCATAGGCAGAGACGTGACAACTTTTTTCCCGTCACTGCGCGGAGCCAATGAGGCCTCTAAAACACCTTCACGCTCTTGTTCGAGGCTCATACCGGAATAATTGACCAGAGCTGCCTCGTGGATAGAGAGGTGCGTGCCGTTTGGTTTGCGGAACGTCGCGGGCGTATGCACCATTTGAATGTCTGAAACAGGCGTATTCCGGTAGAGATACTCATAGCGATTATACATGCGCGACGGAATCCACCAGCTTTCGGTTTCCTGCCCGAGATTAAACTCGGTGAGCTCATCCATCACTGAAATAGTAGCGGGCAACGCAACCTGTTTGGGCACTTCATATCGAAATCCAATACCGTCATTGAAAGCACGAAGACGGATGTTGAACCGTATGTCAGGAGCGTTACCTTCGGGGGCGCGCCGGGCTTTTATCAGGAGCTCTTGATGGGTGTCACGCACAGTACGACGTTCTCCCCACGGCCGCTCCCAACTTAAATCGACGTTACTCGTCTCAATATCTAGGATTTCGATATTCGCATCAAGACCAAACCCTTCCGCAAAGCGCAGACCCAGACGTGACGGCGCAACCGCGTTTTCGCCTCCGAAACTTACGGCATATTTCAACAGGCCGCCTTCGGTGAACACGCGCACATTAATTTCACCGTCAGGACTGGAGACGCTGACGGACTCCAATACGTTACTAATCATAGCCTCTCGGCTTATCGCTTTCGTCGCTTCGACAGACTCAGATGTGGCCTCCGCACAGGCGGTCAATATAATGGTGGCACTCAGCAGAGCGGCTATGCGGATGGACATATTCGGTATCCCCTTTATAATTTTCATTTCTTTTACATAATTTTGCACGAAATGGAAGTATATTGCCAATATTATCAATAATAACGCATTTTTTTATTGCAAATTTTGCAAAAACTGACAGCCTCACATCATGAAAACCCGCAATCAAATCAAACGCATCGTGATTGTGGGGGGCGGGTCCGCAGGTTGGATGAGCGCAGCAGCGCTTTCAAATGCCTTAGGTGAGTCAGCAGACATCACACTCATCGAAAGCGAAGCCATCGGCACAGTGGGTGTAGGTGAAGCCACAATTCCGCCGATACGTCAGTTCAATCAACGCCTTGGCATTTCAGAAGCCGACTTTGTGCGCGCGACACAGGGCAGCTTTAAGTTGGGAATTGAGTTTGCGGGATGGACGAAAGAAGGCGAAAGTTATTTTCATCCTTTTGGGCATTACGGCGCGGACTTTGATGTCCACGTTCCATTTCATCACTATTGGCTATCTGACCGCATCAATGGTGGCCAGGCCGGCCCATTAGACGATTACAGTATTTGCTATGCCGCGTCTAAATCCGGGCGCTTCGCCCATCCCAACCGAGACCCCCGGCAGGTTCAATCGCGGTTGGACTATGCCTATCATTTCGACGCAACGCGCTACGCCGCCTATCTCAGGACATATGCGGAAGCCCGCGGCGTAACCCGATTAGAGGGTCGCGTTACCGATGTAGAGTTAGGCGCCGATAGCGGACACATCCTAAACGTCCGTCTGGACGACAATCAATTGATTGAGGGCCATCTCTTTCTGGACTGCACCGGATTTATTGGAGTTTTAATCGAGGGTGCCATGAGAACGGGATATGAGGATTGGTCACAATGGCTGCCCTGTAATCGGGCGGTCGCCATTCCGTCTGAAAGCAAAGGCGAACCCCTGCCCTATACGCGGTCCACATGCCGAGAGGCCGGATGGCAATGGCGCATTCCATTGCAGCACCGAACCGGGAACGGCTATGTCTATTGCGATCGTTTTTCGACCGCGGAGAAAGCCGAGCAAGTACTACGAGACAATCTTGACGGCCCACCACTGGCGGAAGCAAAACACTTACGTTTCCTGACAGGTCGCCGGAAGAAGTTTTGGAATAAGAACTGTGTCGCTATTGGCCTATCCGCCGGGTTTATGGAGCCGCTGGAGTCAACCTCGCTCCATCTCATTCAATTTGCGATTATGCGTCTTCTAACGCTGTTTCCCGATACTGAAATGTCGCCCCTTTTAGCCGAAGAATATAATCGCCTGACGGTCGCAGAATATGAACGCATTCGAGACTTTTTAGTCCTGCATTACATCGCAAATGAACGAAACGAACCATTCTGGAAAGAGATGTCAGCCTTAGAAATTTCTGAAACGCTGCAGTTTAAGATAGACCACTTCCGCGAAAATGGTGTCATCTCACTTGATGGCCGAGAGTTATTCGGGAAGCCAAGTTGGCTGGCCGTTCTCATCGGTCAAGGTGTGTTCCCGGAACGCGCCCCGGGATTGTCAGGGCGAGCTGAAGAACGCGGCGTTCCCGTCGACACACGCTTTGCACAAGTGAAGGATGCTATTGCAGCGGCCACGGAGGCCATGCCCACCCATTCGGAGGCCATCCGTAATCTAATTGGAAACAGCTAAGTCGTTACGTTTTTTGCAATGAATTCTGCGTGTATTGGTAAAGGCTCCACAGTCTTCGAAATGAGCGCGTCCACGTCAGCAAGAAAACGCTCTAATTTTTCGTCGCTAAGCTTATCCGCCATTCGGTGATAAGATCTAGGAATTAGGCCCTGTCCGACCATGACCTGAACCCAGCTGCTTTCCCGGAAAATATCATCAATCTCTCTGTAGATATGACCCGTTTCAGAGAACAGTTCCATCTTATGAGTCAAGCTGTCAGGCACAGCCATGTTCCGGCAATATCGCCAAAATTCCGTGTCGTCACGTTGGGTTTGCTTATAATGCAAAACCAAGAAATCGCGGACGAGCTCAAACTCTTTCCCAACGATCCGATTATATTCCGCCCGGGTGGCTATTCCGCAATTCCTGTCAGGGAAGTACTCCAAGAGGCGGGACACATGGCTTTGCACGAAGTGAATAGAAGTCGATTCAAGCGGCTCCAAGAAACCAGAGGACAGACCGAGGGATACGCAATTTTTTGACCAAAATTCGCGGCGACGGCCTGTTGTGAATGAGAGCTGTTTTGGCGTGCCAATGATGTCCCCGTCTAAACTCTCAACAAGACGCTGGGTCGCATCTTCTTGCGTCGTAAACCCATCACAAAACACATGTCCATTCCCGGTCCGATGCTGCAATGGAATGCGCCACTGCCAACCCGCTTCGCGGGCCGTTGACTTTGTGTAAGGCAACAGCGGGCCAGCGCTTTCACAGGCGGCGGCAACGGCGCGATTACATGGCAGATATTCTGACCAGTCTTCATAACCAACACCTAATGCATCTCCAATCAGAAGCCCGCGAAAACCGGAACAATCGATAAATAGATCCCCTAGAATTCGGTCACTAGATTCCAATTCTACGGATTCTATAAACCCACTTTCTGCATGGAGATGGACGTCTATAACACGGCCTTCGCGGCGAATTACACCAAGACCCTCTGCGAACTTTTGCAAATGATTCGCATATAAACCCGCATCAAAATGATAAGCATAAGATAGCCCACCCATCTGGGTTTTTCCTACACGCTGAATAGGTGCAAATTTATGGGCATAAGCTGCGCGGTGGTGGAGTGAATAATCCCAAAGTGAGGCTTCTGACCCACCCTCCAATTTCGAGCGGAGCCAATAATGATGAAATTTGAGACCCGCTAAATCGAGACCCGGGTCACCAAATGTGTGAAGATAGCTTTCACCGAGATTCCCCCAGTCGTTGAATTCTATACCGAGTTTAAAACTGCCTTTGGTCGCACGAACAAATTCAGCCTCATCCAAACCGAGTGTTCCGTTTAGCTTTCTGATTTGCGGGATCGTCGCCTCACCCACACCTACCGTAGCGATAGCATCAGATTCAACGAGCGTAATTTTGACTGTCTCTCCAAGATATTTTACGAGAGAAGCTGCCGCAATCCAGCCAGATGTGCCGCCGCCGACAATGACAATAGACTGAATAGAGTCGTTCATATTTTCATCCTAACGCGGCAGGGCTACAGTTCAATCAAATGTCATGCGGTAAAAAAAATGCCGCCAACGCAATCGCGCGGGCGGCAAGGTAAAAACAGTAACTTGAGGGGAACTGCTCTATGGGGAAGCGGGAACCTAGAACTTCTTCGACAAAGTGAAGTTGTAGGTTGTCCCGTAATCTTCACGGCGGCGGACAAAGTCTTCACCTGCAGCTGTTGTATTGGTTGTACGGAATGGCTCATCTGTAATGTTGTAAACTTCAAAATTAATGGATGTACCATTAACAAAATCCCCAAAACGGTCATCAAAATCATATCCGATTTGCGCATCAAGAATAGTTTCAGACAAGGCTTTGGCGCCAATGTTCTGACCATTAAATTGCAGGATTTCAGCTTGGAAACCGCTACGATAACGCGCGTTTAGTCTCGCACGAAAACCGCTCTTCTCGTAATAGATTTCGCCGGAGGCTGTCTCTGATGAGTAACCGGGAATATCAACTTCATTGTCTTCGAATTCAACGGTAGCGTCACTGTAAGTGAAGGCCGCATTCACGCCAAAACCAGAAAGAAGTTCATTGTCTGTCAAATCGTCAAACGGCAAACGGATGGCAACTTCGACACCCGCAAGATCACCCTTACCGACGTTTGCCGGCCCACCGACATTGATGAAGGCCGCATTTGGGTTGGCAGAAACAAAGTCTGAACCTAAGAACTGAGCTGCCAAAGCTGCATCGCTAATAATTGTATTCGACCCTTGAACATAATCATCAATATCTTTGACGAAACCTGCAATCGAAATCGCACCTGCAGGAGAGAAGTAATATTCAGCCGAAACATCTCCGTAAGTTGTTTCATAAGGACGTAGGAACGGGTTGCCGCCCCCGAAGGACAGACAAGTATTAGCTGTATTAGCAGAGACATTCGCAAATGAGTCCGGACGCCCATCTCCGTCGGTGTCAGGACACACGAGCGCGCTTGAGCTCACGCCAAGATTGGCAGAAAGGTCATTAATCTGCGGGCGGGAAATCGCTTTACCTGCACCAAGGCGAAGAACAAGATCCTCTGAAGCATCGAACGACAAGTTTAGCGTCGGCAACCAATGTTCATAGTCATCACCCAATGTACTCGCCGTGCCTGGATTGGATGCAAATGAGCCGAACTGACCCGTAGATTCTTGGTCTGTCATGACATATTGAAGACCAAGGTTACCATTAATACGTGACCCGTCTTCACCCAATTCCAACATACCGTAAAGCGTTGTGACGCTCTCTTGGATATCAACTGTAGTCGTCGCAAATTGATCCAATCTATAAGTCCCGTTCTCAATAAGACCGGATGGATCGTAAGCTACAATGTCAAATCCAATTGAGCCACTATCCGTTGACCCAATGACATTGGTGATTGGTGCCGTATTGTCTGTGAAACCACTGCCTGCACGCAAAGCAGCAGGAATATCGCTCGTTGATTTTTCGCGGTCGGTAAAAAGTGCGCCCGCAACAATACCATCAATGAAGGGCAAATCGAGATCATGGCTAACTTCTGCGCGAATTTGCATTAACTCATCATCAACTTCATTATTGCGGATAAACCCAACTTGGCTCCACCCGCCCGGATCGGTCAGGAAAAGCGACGATGCATCTGTATAATCGCGGCCCGTCGCGATGGAATATTCTCCGCTCGAAGGCGTTGTGAACGTAAAGTCATCACGAAAATCTGGGTTAAAATTGTCAGCCCCATAGAGAATATTGCTGCCGAGGCCTGCATAGCTTTCATAATCAACGCCGTTGGATGAGACTGAGGAATAGCCTGCATCAAACATTACACGCGTATTTTCGCCAACGCCAAATTCGACGTTGCCGCCAAGCGCATAGATTTCAGCTTCATTGCCTTGCGTATCCGTCCGAAGAATAGCTGGGTTCTGTGTATACGATACAGAATCGACAAATGGCCCAGTTCCAGTTGAACCTGTCACAGTTGGTGGATTGTCGCCTGTCCAAGCCGTCGCCAACGGAGTTTCCACACCGCGGAAGACGCCTGTGTCGTCGAAATCTGAATAGAAACCATCAAAGGTGAAAGAGATATCTGCGGCAGGGTCAAATTGCAGTGTACCCGCAATGGATGTCCGTTCAAAATCTCGGGATTCGACACCAGAGCGAGGGTTATCCAACGGATAGGCAGTATTCGTACCAGGCAACAATCCTGTACCTTGAGTTTTCAAATCACGCTGAAAAATCTGTGTTGGGTTAGACTGATGGGTAACACCTACAGTTAAGCCAATAGTATCAGCTTCATTGCGAAATGTACCTGATCCAAAAAGACGATAGCCGTCGGCACCGAAATCAGGATTCAAATCACCATTATCATTGATGACGTATTTGCCCGACACAACGAAACCTTCTTCAGTTTCAAGCGGCTTTCGCGTGCGAAGATCAACAGCGCCAGCGATACCTGTGGCGGCCAAACGGGCATCGGATGTCTTATAGACTATTCCCTGGCCTATAAGTTCGGACGGGAATTGGTCAAATTCAACGCCGCGATTTCCACTAGTTGAGACAACCTCACGGCCATTTAGAAGAGCGAGTGAGAATTGCGGGCCAAGTCCGCGAATTGAGATGGACTGCGCTCGGCCGCGAACCCGCTGAGCCGTAACGCCTGGAAGACGCGCGAGTGAGTCTGCAATTGAAACGTCTGGGAGTTTACCAATGTCTTCGGCCGTAATGGCTTCGATAATAGATCCGCTTTCACGTTTCAGCTTCAGGCTGTCTTCGATTGACTGGCGAATGCCGGTCGTAACAACAACATCTTCGACTTCTTCGCCATCAACATCTTGAGCAAAAGCAGGGGCCGCACTCATCAGCATCGCAAATGACGCAGTTCCCATCAAAAGCTGGCGGCTTAGCGGTGACAATTCGATCATCGACTTTTTCATTGGTCTTCCCTTTTCATTGCACCGTTTAGTTTGGGCGGTGTCATCATTATTCAAGGCATCAAGTTTTTTGACTTAACCCCGTTGAAATTTCCTTACACTTTTTTGCAAGCATTTTGCAAACAATTTATTCCATTCCCCAGAATTCTATTTAAATTGTGGTATTTTGGGCTTAATTCCGCTGTTTGTAGCCATAATAGCACAATATTTTAATGCAAATTTTTGCAAAATGACTTGCAAGAAGCTTAGTTTTGAAGATAGAAGATGAAAAACGCGGCCCGGGAAACACAATCGCCTGACCGCCGAAAAAGAGACTCAATGATGAAACATGAAGCAATTCGATCTTTATGCAGCACCCTGTTACTTGGCAGCACTCTGCTCGCTGTTTCAGCCTGCAACCCGTCCGTTGGTGCCCAAACACTGCAATCAAAGCCCGTCCCAGCAGCCGCAACACTTGACCGCATTCCGCAAGACGAGATCGTCTACTTCGTTCTACCCGACAGATTTGAAAATGGTGACGCGTCCAATGACACGGGCGGCTTTCCAGGCGGAGCGTTGCAGCATGGATATGATCCAACCAATAAAGCATTCTACTTAGGCGGGGACCTGAGAGGCCTCACGGCACGTCTTGATTACATAGAAGGCACAGGCGCCACAGCGATTTGGCTAGGGCCAATTTTTAAAAATAAACCTGTTCAAGGCGCGGCAGGGCAAGAAAGCTCTGGCTATCACGGATATTGGATTACCGACTTTACGGCTCCCGACCCTCACCTGGGAACAAAAGAAGACCTGAAAACCTTTGTCGATGCAGCGCATGGTCGAGGCATGAAAGTCTATATGGACATTATCACAAACCATACCGCCGACGTGATTAATTATAGAGAATGTTACGATCCTAATTATTCAGGCGCAGATAAAGTCGAGGGTCCCTGTACGTATCGTTCTGTTGCTGATTACCCCTGGACAACAAAAGGTGGCCCATCTGGCAAGCCAATCAATGATGGATTTTTAGGAGATGCACCACATGTGCATTCAGCGGAGAATTTTTCTAAACTCACCGATCCAAACTACGCCTATACACCTTTCATTCCTGCGGGCGAAGAAACGGTAAAAACGCCTGGCTGGCTGAATGATCTCCAATATTATCACAATCGCGGCGAGACTACTTGGGCTGGCGAGGACTCTCTTTATGGCGATTTCTCAGGCCTGGACGATCTTTTCACGGCTCACCCTCGAGTTGTTGAAGGTATGATCGACATTTTCAAAGACTGGATTACAGAATATAAAATTGATGGATTTCGAATTGACACAACCCGTCACGTGAACCCGGAATTCTGGCAGCAATTTTTACCTGCTATGAAAGACCATGCGGCCAGTCTGGGAAACCCTAACTTCTATATGTTTGGCGAAGTTTATGATCCTGACCCGGGCGCACTGGCTCGTTTCACGACCGTTGATGGTTTCGACCAAGTCTTGGATTTTGGCTTTCAAGCGGCAGTTTTTGACGTCGTGTCAGGCAAGAAGCCAACATCCCGACTCGATATCTTTTTACGGGCTGATGATGTTTATGGACCCGGCGCGGAGAAAGGCCTCAATCAACCTACATTCCTCGGCAATCATGATATGGGACGCTTCTCCGGCATGTTAAAAGCTGAAAAACCTCTTATTAGCCAATCCGAACTCCTTGCACGCACACAACTTGGACACGGACTGATGATGACAATGCGCGGCGTACCCGTGATCTACTCGGGCAGCGAACAGGGCTTCGTATCTGATGGCGGTGACCAGCTCGCGCGCGAAACGCTGTTCCCGAGCAAGGTCGATGTTTACAATGATAATGATCTTATCGGGACAGACGCGACGACCGCACAGTCGAACTTTGACACGGAGCATCCACTTTACCGATACATCGCCGATATGTCGGCGCTTCGGACAGAGCATGCGAGTTTTCGGCGCGGGGCAATGGAAACGCGGCTGACAGAACTGGACGGGCACGCCTTTGCATTTTCTCGTTTCGATCCTGTCGACGGTACGGAATATCTAATCGTCGCCAATATATCGTCAGAGCCGCGCACAGTTAACACGCGCATTGAGCCAAATACGACG
>CALHXF010000177.1 GCA_938040095.1 uncultured Caulobacterales bacterium | reverse complement strand
AGGGAACCTTGACCCACTCGCGCTACGAATTGGCGGGACAACATTATACCGCTCTGTTGAAGCTGTCCTGCGCGACGCCGCCGGCGGTCCACACATCTTCAATCTCGGTCACGGCGTCACGCCAGATGTGAAGATTGAGAACGTTCAAGCGGTTGTCGATCATGTGCGCGGTAAAGAGCCGAATTACGTTTAAAACCGAATAGGCATATTCAATCAGCGATAGGGTGGGCCTGCGACCCAGCCTACAATTGACTCTCTGGTACCGCTTGTGATTTTTGTTACGCGGTGCAGCATAAATGATGGAAAGATTACAATTGTGCCCAAAGTCCGTGGCGCGCTGACGATCTTATTATTTTCCATGAATTGTAAGTCTCCACCCTCATAGTCATCAGGGTCAGATAGCTGCACAGTTAGGCTTATTTTCCGATGAGAAATTTCGCCTGCGCCAAAGTCTAGATGCCAACCAAAGAAGTCGCCTTCGCTGTAGCGTGCGATTTGTAAAGTTTCACCAAACCCTGTAATATCAAAGCCAAAGCAATTCTGATTATAAGCTTTGGTGATGTCCAGAAGTCGGTTATAAATCCACATGTTCGACGGTGTATCCGGTAAGCCCATCACCTGGCTCTTACGTAAGGACTGGTCATATTTTTCTGATGATGAAATCTCGGCTATTCTGGCTTGTTCGTCTTTCCACGCACCTTTGATCATCGCGATTTCATGCTTGAGCAATCCGCCCTCAATCATGATGAAATCACAAAAATTATGATTCGAATTTATGGATTGAGTATTCATTTATAGCGCCCCTATTTTTCCAAACACTCTAATCACAGCCAACACCGTTGAACAATAAAGGTCTTGGAAGTTTCGAGTTAAGTATCCAGTAAAATTTATTTTGACACGCTTGGAATTTATACTCCTAATATTTGAACTGCACTCAAGATCTGCCCATCTCCTGAATAAACGCATCAGCGGCTGAAATTGATCTTTCCATTTCTGCAATCAATCGGGCGACGTCGCTTTCGATATCCATCGTTTCAGAACTTAGCGCTGAAATCGCACGGGCGTTCAAATTATGCTTTAGATATAAAACGCGGTCCTTAAAAACGGTCAAAACGGGGTCCATGGACGCCGTGGCTGCATCCATCTTGGCGGTCAAAGCTTCATATTTTTGTTCTGTCTCGCGCAATTGACGCTCAGAGGCACGGCGAAGGTTTTGATCTGAATAGACGTTCAGCTCGGACTCCCATTCTTTAAACAAATCCCGAGCTACCCGCTTGACGGAGGCCACGCGGGACCGCACCTCTTTGGCTTGGTCATCCGCATTTTTATATGCTTTGTTCAAATCATCATATGTCCGCTCGAGGTCACCACCATCCACTGCGACAACCGCTCGGAACGCCTCTAGGGCGTCTTCAAATTCTTCTTTGGCCTCAGTTTGGGATTTTGACACATCTATCACGCGATCAACAAGGATATCGCGTTTCTCGATGCCAAATTTTTCTTGAATATTATAGGCGGCGGTGGCGCAACCCGTCAAATAGGTCGGCGCTAAAACGAGTAGGCCTAGCGTTACCGCCCATTTGTTCAAATTATATGTCATGTTCGAATCCCACTTGAGGTGCGAAAAAAATGTTGCTCAGATTTTATAAGCAAACCAACGTGAACTGGCTATGATTTGTCGCAGGGTAGATGAGAAACATAGGTCTAACGCTCCCGAAGGGGAAGTCTGTCGGACTTAGTCGATAAATTGGCTGAATTTGTCGGGTGATCCGGCATTTTCAGCACTGTTCTATTTACCGAGGTGGCCGACCTCCGCCACCGCCTTGTCCGCGCTTTGGTTTCCCGCCTGCATTTTCTTTTTTCTTTCTCTGCCCTTGTGGGGCCGCAAAAGCGACAACCATTTCAGAGCGTTCAACACGACCATCTTTGTTTTTATCAAGTCGGTCAAATTCCATCGTCAATTGTTTTGAAAATTCAGACTCCGTTACGACACCGTTAAAGTCTCTATCAAAATCCATGAATGTTGGTCTTGCATCTGTAGAACCTAAATTTTTCACGCTCCACTGTGAGAATGCGACGGCAGACGGGTTTCGAGAAAAAGAAGACCAAGTTTCTTCAATACCCTCAGTTAGCTCTGCCCGAGAAAGAACAGTGTCTTTACTAATATCCATGCCGGTGAATAAGACCGAGATTGGTTGAAGAAACGTCCCAGATGTTCTCGCCTGACGTTGCGAGCCATCACGTTCCGGTGGTGGACCTCTACGGTCAGACTTTGTCGCACATGCGGATAGAGTGGTTGCCGCGAGCAAAACAAGCAAACTTAACCGAAGAGGTGCGCGGGATGTAAGGATATTTCGAGGATGTATTGTCATGATTTGATATCTTTAAAATGTCTGTTTTAGGTGGGACTAGCTAGGGGTTTAAGGTCGGCTCAAGCCATGGAGGCCCGTTGGGCGCATGGAGCGGACTTCGCAAATTACAAAATTGATATGAAATGTTATGTAACCCCTTGTTGAGTGAGCGGTAATCTCATGTCCATGAAATGGTAATCTTTAAAAACCCTCGGGAAATCACAACAACTCTGATTATAACTCTTGACGTTTTCCTCAAATAGCCACCTAAGCTTGCAACAAGTGCACCTGTTTAACTTGGAAAATAATGTCCAAATCTATTTTTAACCTGTCGTCGTCTTGTGTGAGTGTTCTTTCGATCTTCATGCTCTCTGCCTGTGGCGGCGGGGGAGGTGGTGGCGGGAACTTTACACCTCCAAGTTCAGATTTTCTTGCCCCAAGTGTTTCATTTAGCCCCAACAGCCTCACCGTTGAAAGCGGTGGAACGGGCAGTTCTACCGTGAGCGCTCGCGATAATGTTGGGGTCGTATCTGGTCCAATCGTCACTTGCACACGCGGCGGCAGTTTCGCGAATAGCATTTTCACAGCCCCGACAGTGACCCAAACCACAATTAGTGTTTGTACAGCCACTGCGACAGATGCTCAAGGCAATGAAGGTCGAACAACGCTAAGCGTCACGATCACCCCACCTGGTGTTGATACGCAAGACCCTGTTGTGACGTTCAATCCCACAACCCTTACCGTAGCGGGTGGAGATACGGGTCGGTCAACTCTCACCGCGACAGATAATAATGCGATTGATAGTGGCCCAACCGTTATTTGTACCAATGGTGGCAGTTTTGCGAATAATGTCTTTACCGCGCCAGCAGTGACCGGGAATACGACGAGTGTCTGTACGGCCACTGCGAGTGATGCAGCAGGAAATTCTGATGACGCCACTTTAACAGTTTCGATAACGCCCACTGTTTCTGCATTTTTTGTCGAAACATCGGACACGATTACTGTTGATGCCGTCATCGGATCAATCAGTATCCCAACGGATCCTGCGAAAGTGGTAGGCTTGAGTAAAAATACATCGACAGGTGCAGTCTCGGCCTTTGCTGTTACCGCAACAGGTATCAATACTTTTGAAGATGCGGTTGTCACGGCAACGCCAACGTTGGGAAGCGTGGGAACAGCTCCCTTAGATATTCTATTTGCTGATCTTGACGGCGAAGATGGGGGTCAAAATGATTTGATCTTCTTTGATGAGGTAAATTCCGAAATTGTTGGACTACCTCTCAATGCTGACAATAGTTTTGGAACGCCAATTACCCAATCTGTTCCAAATGGATGTGACATGGGTTTGGGTAGCGGAACTTTATTTGTCGGGACTGGCGATGACAGTGTTCGCGCGGATATCTTGGTCGGAACAACCGACGGTCTTTATTATGTCGCGGCAGGGGATGCCGACGGAACGCGCGGATCGGGTCTGTCCACGCCGACGCCGATTGTCTCTGAAGGCAATTTTTGTAACCTCTTCGTTTCAGGCAGTAGGGGCGACACGACCTACGCATTTTATGATTCCTCAACGCAAACTTTGACAAGTTTCGAAGGAGAAAATAGTGATGCCACGAGTTATGAGCAGCAATACACAGCCGATATTTCATCGCGTATTGCGGCCAATGTTGAACCACTTCTTTTCGACGGCTTCATCGGCCCATTTGGTTTGGCTAGCTTATATAGTGTTTTTGACAATGCCGAGGGCCGGTCAACCCTCCTGCGCTCCGCTGTTAGAGGTACTCAAATCACAACTGAATTTTTTATAGATTTAGATACGCCTACGGATATGGCCGTTTTCGAAGTCGGCACAAGAGAACAAGTCATCCTCGTCAATCCAAATAGCGAATATGCAGTCTATGTTCGAAATTCCAATCTCCTGGGCAGCTCACTAGAGGTCATAAATATCGGCCTTGGCTTTGATCAGGTTGAGGTCGCCGCAAATGCAATTGCGTTTTACAGCTCCACAAAAGACGACATCGTTATTCGGAAGTTTGAGTAATTGATTTGGAAATCATTTCATTATCACTACTTCCAAAATTGATGGCGTAGGTTTAAGCGACACTCATGTTTGATACACTCTATCCTTGGCTAAAAGCCCTTCACCTTATCGCTGTTATCTTCTGGATGGCAGGCTTGCTCTATTTACCGCGTTTATTTGTCTATCATAGCGTCGCCAAAGTTGGGGGTGAGTTGGAAACCAAGATGGAAGAGGCGGAGGTTAAACTCCTGCGGACCATCATGAACCCAGCGATGATTACGGCCTTTATCTTAGGTTTAGTTCTCATTGGATATAATGCGAGCGCGGGCGGTGTGGGGCTTTGGCTTTGGGTTAAAGTCGCAATTGCCTTTGGGTTGATTGGGTATCACGGATTTTTAGCTAAAACGCGCAAAGGGTTTTTGGACGGTGGTCGCCCGAAATCAGAGAAATTTTTCCGCCGCATCAACGAGGTCCCAGCCTTCGCAACAATCGCGATTGTTGTTTTGGCGATTGTGCAGCCGTTTTAATCGGCGTTTTGAGCGTCTTCAATCCAAGGTAACGGCAATTCCGCATAAGGCACTTCGGTCATGCCGCGTCGAATACCGTCACCATTAAAGATATGATAGGCGTCTTGGCGCTCATTCACGCTGGCATTTATGTCTGCGCGATAGTCTGTCGTTAGCGCTTCTAACGCCTTGCTCGACGTTGCCGACGGTAGCGCTGCATAGCCGTCTAATGTCTCCGCTAAAATATCTAACCGAATGCGAAGATGCCCCAATTCATGATGGGCCGCATTGCAGATCATGTCGTCCCACTTCGCTTTTTCATCTGGCGACGCGATATCATATGTGGTCCAGCGTGGCAGGGTGACGATAAAGGCCGCTGTTAACATCGTCTTCCCCGTCATAAGTCGGAAGTGATCCCGTGATCCGTAGCTCGTAAACGTCAGCAATGTTGGCGACGAAATATTCGCCAGCGTTGCCGTTTTCTTATCCTGTGTCGCGCCTAACTCACCCTCGGTGGTTTGGTCTTGCAAACTATCTAGCGGTTTGCGGTCGATAATATCTTTATGGGCGTCTCGGAAACGCCGCCCATACGCGGGATAATATTTCACGACAGGGTCTACGACGCGTAAGATGACGCCGTTTTCACTCTTATAGAGATATGTGGGTTGGTTCCGAATATCCTCTGAATCTATGGTTTCCATAGATTCCGTAAAAAGGGTTCCATTGCGCCGTGGACCCACACCAGAGAGAGTTACGGGAAGGTCGAAAATATCCTCACCACAAGACATATCGCCAACCCAGAGATCATCTTCTTCAATCAGAACAAAACCATCAATGCGGGGAAGGTTGTTTATGTCGGGTTTCGCAGTCGTGGGAATTACGCCTCCACGAAGGGGCATAAGCGGGGGTGTTTCTGCTGGCGTTTGAACCTTAGCTTTGTTCTCTATTACGGGTGTCTCAACATCTGGCAGACCTACGTCTGTGGGCCCAACGTCAACATCATCCACTTCAACCAAACCCTCAAATTCAGGGACGAGAGAAATAGGTGTGTCAGGTTCAATCCTCTCAATGGTCACATCCCTTTGGGACAGATTGAACCTTTCTTGCAGGTCCACGACGAGCATTGGATTAAATGCTAGAAAAACCAGACCCGCAAATGGGACTGATAATAGAAACCCGCGGACGGGCCGTTGAAGGGGATCACGGGTCTTTTGAAACATTGACGACCTGAATAAATCAGCGGCTATTTAAAAGCAAATCGCTTCAACCCTTCAGCCTTAAAGGGCGTCCATTTGCCTTCTACTTGCGCAAGGCGATCTGCTAGCGCGTACATCACGAGCGGATTAACACCGAGGCCAATATGACTGGCGGGGACACAGATGTTTTCTGTCTGTGTTTTGCCGGGGCGTTGGATAGACCCTTTCCATGCCACAACCCCATCTGTCTTTGTATAGATAGATGTCGTTGGAACGGGTGGGGCCGTGCTGATGGTTTTCAATCGGTCGGTCATTGTGTCGCTGGGCTTGCCATTGAACACTTCGTAAAGGCGTCCCGCATTTGAATGTTCCATATCCCCAGAAATAGGACTGCCGAGGGAGATCACGCTCCGCACCATATCGGGGTTTGATTTCGCAACTTCACGCGCAAAGACGCCGCCCAGACTCCAACCAACGATAGAAACCTTCTCGCCGTGTTTTTTGTAAACCGACTCCAGCAAAGCATTCATTTTGGCTTCGCGCGTATCATTGAATTTTAAGTTGCGACCTAGGCCCCAACCATATGTTTTATAGCCCAAATCTTTGAGGAGTTTCCGCATAGGTTTGGTTGAAAAATCACTCGCAACGAAGCCTGGGAAAAAGATCACAGGATGACCGTCTCCTTTGGGTAAACGTTTCATCAAACGTCGCAGAAAAATAAAGCTCGTCATTTCCGCGCTGGCGCGTGCGCCTTCGGTGAGCGTCCAGAACAGTGCTGGACCTTTCCGAGACAGACCTAATTGTGCCGCGCCTTGCGGGGCAATTTTAGATGATGTCAGCGTATTTCTAAGTGAGATAGACATAGAACTTCCTTTTCACCGCAAACCTTGCCGTGATTTCAATAACAGACTGTTACGCTGATTTGCCGCTGCCGTTGGCTTTTTTGACAGATGTTTTAGCAGCGGGCTTTTTTGAAACAACTTTGGTGGCCGTCGCTGTTGTCTTGGGTACCGTTTTTTCGGTCGCCATTTTTTTCGCCCTAGCCCGTTTTTTAGGGGCTGCTGTTTTTTCAGCCTTCGCCGCGACAACCGCTTTTTCAGCCTTTGTCATCTCCAGCAGTTCAACAGCTTTCATGTGGTCATCAAAACTGGTTTGCAAACATTCGGAATAAAAATCAGGGTCAGGGATCGCGCTGCGGCAAGCCGTGAAGGACAGTGTCACTTTGTCGACATAACTATGCACGACATGACCCAGCTTTACGCCGTCAACGAGGCACAGAAGACTATACATATCGATAAGTTGCGCGCCGGCTGAATAGATTGGCACAGGCGGTCCAGGAACATTGGTAACAACTGTATTCACGACGGGTTTGACGTGATCGGCAAGCTTGAGTTGGGAGAATATTTTAGCGCCAATATTCATCATTGGGGCAGGGGCGAGTTTTGCCATTTCTGTCATCTGACGCGCACCCATCGCTGTGGTAAAGTTTTTGGCCTTGATGGTTTCTTCCGTTACATATTTCATCCGTTCTTGCGCCGACCCAATGTGGGAGCCTAGCGGCACAAACATGGCGGACACCTGATTGCCCATTGAATTCTTCTCAGATTCATCCCGCACAGAGATAGGCGCCATTGTCGTCACGGATGTGTCGGGTAATTCATTATAACGGTCAAGATAGAGCCGCATTGCGCCACCCGTAATCGAGAGCATCACGTCATTTAACTTTGAGCTTTCCGCGAGGGCACGAATGCGTTTGATGTCTTTCAGGGGATAGGTCCGCGCATCAAACATACGGTGCGGCGAGACTGTACCGTTAAACCGTGTTTTCGGCGCTTGCATGAGCGCCTTAAAATCAAATTCTTTTTTGAGGAGACCTTTTGCAGTGCGGACCATGCCTGGCACCGTGTGACGCATCGCTTTGGCTTGGCGGATGGGGTTTGTTAAATTACGCATATACCCACGCGCAAACATTCCGATCTGGCTCGGGTCTGCTTCGGGACGCCATGTATCTGACGGCAGTGGCGCATCCTTATCAATCGTCAGCGTGTGCAGCGCATTCATCATATCAATACCAGACACACCATCAATTGCGGAGTGATGCACCTTGGTTAGCATGGCGTAAGAGCCTTTCGGCACACCTGGGATATTGTCTAACCCTTCGACAACCGTGATTTCCCATGGCGGGCGGGAAAGGTCCAGCGGGCGGGCGAAAACGCGGGCGGCTTGGATGCAAAGCTGTCGCCAATCGCCGGGTTTCGGCAAGGCAACATGGCGAACATGATATTCAATATCGAAACTGCTATCTTGAACCCAATAGGGATAATCGAGGCCAAAGGGGACCTTCACCATCTTTTGCCGCATCGTATCACACAGTTGCATGCGACCTTCGATAAAGGAGAGAATGTCTTTGAAACGCACAAATCCATTGGGTGCGGTAGACGGATCATAAATCAGAACAGACCCAATATGTAGGGGCGCAATGGGACGCTCCATCGCCACAAAAACCGTGTCCAACCCTTGCATCTGTTTCATAATCTACCCCTATGACGCCCAGTTTTTTTTGGACTTTCATCTATCTCATTAGAAACAGCACCCTAATCCGAGGAATGTCAAGGAAGAGCTGCGGGTACCCACGCTCTTGGAGTGATTCAATATTTAGTTTAACGAAAAAACAACCTTCCTGAAAACGTCCACTTCGGTGGCAGATGTGGACCTTTGCCCAGCGGCTCTAAACGTCCAAAACGACCGCTGATAATATTTGCGAATCGCTATGTATTTCGCTCCAACTCAAACGCTCGAAAAAGGAAGTGCATTCCCCAAGGAGACTTTAGCCAAACGACTTCAATTGGACTTAAATGTTTGCCCTATCGGGATGCCGTAGAACGGAAGATTGCCTCATCAAAAATTCAAACCCGATGATGCGGCAGTGTAGTGCGGCGCGTCGACGAGAGGCATTTACGGCCACTTGATATTGGCCTTGCGCTCACGAAAACGTGAGTTTACGCCAGAATCAGGAGGACTTTCAAAATGACTAATTTCAATAAACTGCTTCTGGCGGGTACGACGCTAACGTTGTCTGTTACCTTATCATCCCTAGCCTATGCGCAAAATGCTCCGAGCGAACGCGCTGATAAAGTCCTCAAACATTGGACGGCAGACCGAATTAACGCCGCAGAACCTCGCGACATGCTGCTGGATCATCGCGGTAAAGCCTATATTCGCGGCAAGAAGGGGAAACTGACTCCGCATGGTCATGCGATTAGGTCCGAACTAACTTCCGACACCAAACGCGTTAACAGCAATAGAACTTCAGAAAATCAGGTCACACAGGATAATCAGGCCCCAACCGTCACAACACGATCGCCGGCAAATGGCGCGACCATTGGCGCGAGCCAAACCTTCTCGGCGGTCGTAACAGACGTGGATGGCGTTCGCGAGGTTACATTCGAAGTGACCTATGATGGACAGGTCTCGACATTCGCCGGTGTGAATGCTGGTAACAATACATGGCAGACAACGGTCAGTGGATTCACCACAGGCGGGGGTAGCTGGCGCGTCTTGACCCGCGACAATGTCAAAAGAAAAGGCGGAAATAGCGGCGCGAGCAGTTCCTTCGATTTTACAGTTGAAGGCGGCGGCACTGGCGGCGGCGGCGGCGGCGTTGTTGCGAATAGCCGATGGGCAGAAGGCGGCGCTATTCAGACTGCAGCCGGACGCTTGCTCTATGAAATGCCAAACAATGGCGGATGGTCAGGTTACGTTTGTTCCGGCACCGTGGGGACAGACGGCACGACGGGCCGATCTATCATCATCACTGCCGCGCATTGTGTTTACGATGATGCAGATGCGTCTTTCGCACGCAACGTCATCTTTATTCCCAATCAGGACCAAACGACGGGCGGCAGTACAGACCGTGATTGCTCCAATGATCCCGAAGGTTGCTGGGTCACCGATTTCGGCGTCGTCGAGCAAAATTGGACGACCAGCGTCTTCCCGAACAACATCCCTTGGGACTACGCCTATTATGTTGTCGGCGATAACGGCAATCACTCCGGGAACGGCAGTCGCGGCGCACTCGACACAGCTGTCGGTGCGTTTGATATCAGCTTTGCAGCTCCGAATGTGAATGACGGTCAAGCCGGTGAGTTCTCACCCGATTGGACACATGCGTTGGGTTACTCCTACTCAGATGATCCCTTCTTCATGTATTCTGCGGAAGACATGACAACGGAAGGTGCCGACAACTGGTGGCTACCATCCAGTCAGCTTTCCGGCGGTTCGTCCGGTGGACCGTGGATTCAGCCGATGGATGAAGCGACTGGTTCCGGTCCTTTGATGTCCGTCAATAGCTGGGGTTTCACAACCTCTGACGGCATGGCCGGACCGTTCCTGAATGGAACAACGGCGCAATGTCTGTTCGATGCAGCGAAAACCGGCAATCTGGGTCTGTCCGGCAATGCGGATGGACAGCAAGGCTTGGTCGTTGACCCGGCCACTTGCGGCAGCACTCCGCCCGCCAATAACGCGCCAACGGCCAGCTTCACGGATAGCTGCACGGATTTATCCTGCAGCTTCACCGATGGCTCATCGGACAGTGACGGCAGTGTTGTGTCATGGAACTGGAGCTTTGGGGATGGTTCATCCTCGACAGCGCAGAGCCCATCTCACACATATGCATCAGCAGGCACATATACGGTTAGCCTGAACGTCATCGATGATGACGGCGCGTCCAGCAACGCAAGCTCCAGTGTAACAGTCTCTGAAGGCGGCACTGGCGGCGGAGGTGATGTCACAATCTCCCCAGTCAGCGCCTATAAGGTCAAAGGCAAGAAGCGTTGGGACTATAGCTGGTCCGGCGCAAGCTCATCCAATGTCGACATCTATTTGGATGGCTCAATTGTCGCGACGACGGCCAATGACGGCGCTTACACGCTGACAAGCAACGCAAAAGGCGGAGGCATGCACAGCCATCAGGTCTGCGAAGCAGGAACATCCACCTGTTCGGATGTCGTGACCTCAATTTTCTAAATTGAGTTTCAGATAAGATTTAAAGACCGGCCTCGTGCCGGTCTTTTTTATAAGATGATGAGGACATTAAAGACCCGTTCTCCATCGGAGACGTCGTAAAATGAAAGATTACCGACGCGGAGAATGAATCTGGAATTTAGGGCTGTTGGCGGGGGTTGAAACTTCCGCATTGATTAATTCCCAAAAGCGGACACAAGACGAGTGACTTAAGATCGCTCAAAATAGGACATTGAGCCGAAGCCACCTTTTGGAGAGCCGCTGAAATTACGATATTCGAAAAAAGTGAACCTTTGGGCAATGATGCGTCACCATCGGAATCCTGCCTTTTAACCTTCCGAATGGTGCCAACCCTTGACGACGCTAGTGAAATCACACATATGCGTTTC
>CALHXF010000176.1 GCA_938040095.1 uncultured Caulobacterales bacterium | reverse complement strand
TCCCCGCCTCCGAAAACCGTGTCATTTTAAGGTGTCTTCTTTCAACGGGCGGTCATGTGCACATTGATCTGATCGGAAAGAAGCGGCGCTTGTCATTGGAGGACGCTGGGTAATGTCAGCAGAATTGGGTGGCGGATTGTGAGCTGTTAACCCCACGACTGGGTTGCTCGGCCGATCTTGGAAAAAGGCGTCGTCGCGTGGGTCCCTTTGGGGCCGAAAACCTATTAGCTCTTTTTCCGGTTCCGCCGGGCCCCAGAATACCCACGCGAACATCCCATTTTTCCGACACTAAGATATACAGGAGGCCGCGACCTCCGAGGTTCACAAAGGCTAACACCAGCCACCGTTGTCATCCCCGCCTTGAACGGGGACCATTAGGCGTCACGGTGAGTGAAGAAGTTGCACGCCTTTCAGACGACAGCGGCTAAATTGCGACTGAAAAGGTCCCGCATCAAGTGCGGGATGACAGAGATGTGTGGCCTAATGCTTTGGCTTGACGATCTCTTCGTTATTGTCGTCCAACAGGACAACTTTAGGCACGTATTTGGCGGCTTTTTTGGCATCCATTTGGCAATAGGCGATGATGATCACCTTATCGCCGAGTTGGACGCGACGTGCGGCGGCACCGTTCAGGCCGAACACTTTGGAACCGCGCGGGGCTTTGATTGCATAGGTCGTAAAGCGTTCGCCATTGGTGATATTTAGAATATCGACTTGCTCATTTTCCAGGATACCCGCTTTGTCGAGCAAATCCGTGTCGACAGAAATCGAGCCTTCATAATGCATATCAGCTTGGGTCACGACGGCGCGGTGAATTTTACCCTTCATCATGGTCAGCATCATATCAGTCTCTTTTCAATCGCCCGTTATTATAGGGTCATTTGGGGGAACCCGCGCAGAGACCGTTTCTCTGCATCATATAGATAGGCATGGTCGGTGGCTTTCAAAAGGAGAAGCCGCGTTTTCGCAACCCTCCCCTGCGCAGCATTTAACTGCCATTCAGAAAGGTCGCCAAAAAGGGGTTAGTGATGGCCGCCTGGCGCAGCATTTGGATCCAGTTTGAACACGCGATCACAATATTTGCAGGTAACGGATGTGGCATCGCCCATATCCAGATAGGTCCGAGGATGACCCAGCGCACCGCCAGAGCCTTCGCACATGACGCGGGTCGAGGTCACGATGACGACATCATCATCAGAAATTTGCGGCGTTTGACCTGTTGTCATGAGGAGCGTCTTTCATTTGGCGTCAAATATGGGCGTTTACAGCTTGCACTGGCGTTTAGGCCACGTCTAAAGCTCGGGTCAATATGAACACACAATCAACATCACCTGCAATCGAAATTATAGGTCTGAAGAAGACCTATGCCGCGACGAAAAAAGCTCCCGCCAAAACGGCCCTCCACGGGATTGACCTCGTCATTCCACGTGGGTCGATCTTTGGCCTGCTCGGGCCGAATGGTGCGGGCAAGTCAACGATGATCAATATTCTGGCGGGTCTCGTTAATAAGACTGAAGGCACGGCCAAAATTTGCGGCTATGACATCAACACCCAAACCCGCGATGCGCGCGCGTCCATCGGAATCGTCCCGCAGGAAATCGCGATGGATGTGTTCTTCACCCCCTATCAAGCGCTAGAGCTCCAAGCGGGGTATTACGGTGTCCCTAAATCCGAACGTCGCAGTATGGAAATTCTCGAAGCGCTGGGTCTTGCGGATAAACGCGACGCCTATGTGCGGCAACTTTCGGGTGGGATGAAGCGCCGCCTCTTGATCGCGAAAGCCCTCGTGCATACGCCGCCTGTTTTGATTTTGGACGAACCGACCGCAGGTGTAGATATTGAGCTTCGTCGTCAGCTTTGGGCTTATGTCGAGAAGCTTCATGCGGCGGGTACGACG
Source organism: uncultured Caulobacterales bacterium (assembly GCA_938040095.1). Lineage (GTDB taxonomy): Bacteria > Pseudomonadota > Alphaproteobacteria > Caulobacterales > Maricaulaceae > Litorimonas. The sequence goes on along the minus strand of CALHXF010000176.1, from coordinate 4,162 downwards.
ATTATTTTGACGACGCATTATCTCGAAGAGGCCGAAGCGCTGTGCGACCAAATCGCGATTATTCATAATGGGACGATTGTTGCCAATGAGCCAAAGACAACATTACTTTCGCGTTTGGATAAGAAAGTTTTACGGATTTCACCGATGGAACCGCTCACGGCCCTACCCGAGGCTCTCTCAGATTTGAACGCGGCGCTCTCGCACGACGGGCAAATCGTGATCGAATATCGAAGCGGAACAGATTCTGTGACAGGCATGCTCAACCGCGTGAAAGACGCAGGCGTCTCAATTTCAGACCTCCGCACAGAAGAAGCCGATCTGGAAGACGTGTTCATGGCGCTGACTTATGCGGGAGATAAGTGATGAGACTAACACTCGTTCTCACACCACTTATTTTGTGTGTGGCTCTGTTGGGATGCTCGCAAGCCGCAGTTCAGATGACCTCTGGAGTTGCACCGTCCGTAGATATCATGAGTGACCCGATTGAGACGACTGATTTACAAGGTTGGCTAAGAGAGACGAAAAATATCTTAGCCTCGGAAAAATTTGAGAAGAACCTTCTGAAATCAGGAAAAGTATACTCGAAAATCTGGTTCTCAAGTTCAGACAAAATTCAAACACCAGAAACTGTTTTAAAGTCTGTTAAACTTACAAATTCTCAGAAACCTTCTTTGTGGTGGGTTCCAACTAAACTCGAAGTCGCAGGACGAGCTTATCGTGATAATACACAAGACGATGGCATTAACGGAAACGCTTGGGCTTTGGCGGGATTCCTTAAATATACGAGTTCGAATGAAGCTATCGGAGTGATAACATTGGGTCGAGAACACTTGATGCGTTATAGAAGTGCAGATGTAGTAGAGAAATCTTGCGCCATAAACTCACTTGCACACGAAATTTCTCACACACTTTCTTATAAACCAAAAGAGTTTTGGTCTTTTTTCACGGACACAGGCGAAAAGTATGGTCGACCGAAAGGTATGATGCAGGCCAGTTACTTTATTGGCACAGTTGCACAGTGTACCTTTCTTCAAAACGCTAAGCGCATTGGCGAAGCAGACTTGGATGCTTGCGTGGAAACATTTGGCGATCCAACCTATCAAACTGGCAGTCCATTGGAAGATACTCCCTTCGCAAGCAGTGCCTGCGATAATTTTTCCGGTACAAGACCTGTGACAATCACTGGCAGAGACACTCCATGATCCGCATTGGTCTCCTCGGTGCATCCAAGATTGCGCCTAAGGCGATCATTCATCCTGCGTCCGACCGAGACGATTGCGTCATTCAAGCTGTGGCATGTCGTGACGTTGTGCGCGGGCAAGCCTATGCTGCGGAACATAACATCCCACATGTCGAGACGTCTTATGAGGCATTGATTGCGCGGGACGATATTGATCTCATCTATAACGCGCTTCCCCCAAATCGACATTGCGAGTTGAGCCTTCTTGCCGCGCAGCATGGGAAAGCCGTACTCTGCGAGAAGCCCTTTGCGATGAATGCGGATGAAGCCAAACGCATGGTAGAAGCGGCGGAACAGGCGGAGACTGTCCTCATTGAGGCGTTTCATTATCGCTATCATCCTGCGTTTTTGGCATTTGAAGCGATAATTGCGTCAGGTAAGATTGGTGCCATAGAAGATATTTCGGGTATCTTTGACGTTCACATTCCGAACCGCGATGGAGAGTTACGCTACCTCCCCGCATTGGGTGGTGGCGCGTTGATGGATTTGGGGTGTTATCCACTCCACGCGCTACGCACGCTTACGCGGTACGAACCTATCATAATAGAGGCAACCAATGAACTGCATGCAGATGGCGTAGCTCTCTCCAGTTGGGCCAGTCTTTCATTCGGCGATATCTCTGCTGTTGTTGACTGCAATATGGGACAGGACGCCATTTACGACAATGTCATCCAAATCATCGGCAGCAAGGGCGTTGCAAAATTCACAGGGTTTGTTCACCCGTCCCGATGGAACCCAGAGACAGGATTTAGCATTTACGTCGAAGTTGACGGCCAACGCGAGGTCACGACATTGCTCAATTCTCCAGAGAGCTGGAAACGCTCCACCTATAGTTTTCAATTAGATCATGTACTCAAAGTCATGCGAGGTGAAACCTCCCCACTCACAGGTGGCGCAGATGCCATTTCGAATATGAGAGCCATCGACGCGATCCTGAGCACCTAGTTTTTCGCCAAATATTGGCCTCGCTAATGTAGCCTAATTTCAATCACATCTTGCGCGAGCGTCTTCCCCGCGATAGCGGCTCAAATATGTCTAACACCGACACATCGACAAAAACGATACTGCCCGAGACTTGGGGCGGAGAAATGCGTGCCCTGATGACCATTGGTGTTCCGATGGCGCTGGCGCAACTCGTGCAGTTCTCGCCTTACATTGCCGACACTTTGATGATCGGGCGAATTGGGCCGACGGAAATTGCCGCCGCCGCCATCGGCTCTGTGCTTTATTTCCTACTTTGGATGATGGCCAGTGGACCTATTTCGGCCGTAACACCGCTCGTCTCGCAAGCGCTCGGCAGAGATAGCGCCGAGCGCAAAGATGTACGTCGCACTGTGCGTATGTCTGTGTGGGCGTGTTTTTTGATGATGCCGTTGATCATCGGATTATTATTGCTAACCAAACCGATCATGATCTTTGCGGGGCAAGACCCGGAGGTTGCAGCACTCGCACAGCGCTATGTTTTGGTTTTAGCGCCAGGGTTGCCGTTTACGTTAGCCGTGATGTCGTTGCGTAATTTCCTCGCGACAATTGAACGGACAATAGTGCCTTTCCTGCTGGTCGCGAGTTCGGCCCTTGTGAATATTATACTGAATTGGGTTTTGATTTTCGGTAATTTCGGCGCACCAGCTCTCGGGCTGGTTGGCGCAGGAATCGCGTCATCTATTGCTTGTATCTACAGTTTTTTCGCCTTTGTCGCCTATATCAAATGGGACTCCAAAGCGCGGAGTTTCGATTTGTTTTCGAATCTATGGCGTCCTGATTGGGATCGCATGAAATCACTCATGAAGCTGGGGTGGCCCATTTCGATCACGGTGACGTTTGAGGGCATGTTGTTTAATGCAGGCGTTTTGATCGCGGGCGCTGTTGGCGTCATCGAACAAGCGGGGTTCCAGATTGCACTGAACGTCGCCTCCGCCGCCTTTATGATGCCCTATGGACTATCTATGGCAGGCGCTGTCCGAATAGGTTTAGCGCGAGGCGCGAGAAATAATGGCGCAGAGCGTCGTGCGACAACAACAACGATTTTGGCGTCCGTCCTCGCAATTGGGATGTTTGCGATCCCCGTTGCCTTTATCCCTGAGATCGTCGCCGCGCTTTATTTCGATATGGACTCAATCGAAACGCGGCCTGTCTTTGACTACGTCGTCATCTTCCTCCCGCTCGCGGCTGGATTCATGTTCTTCGATGCAGTGCAAGTTGCCTGTAATCAGCTTCTTCGCGGCTTGGCAGATGTGACATGGCCGATGATCATCACTGGAATTAGCTATTGGTTGATTGGGTTTCCTGTCGCCTATTACACCGCACTCCATAGCAATATCGGGGCAAAGGGTATTTGGTACGGCTTGATGGCAGGATTGATTGCGGCTTTTATCGGCCTCGGAATAAGGCTGTGGCTGCAGCTTCGGCAGCCGTCTCAACCTTAGGCATATCACCATCCAAGAACGCCCGACCTTGCGCGTCTTCGATTTCAACAATCCAAATGTCTGGATCACGGTCTACGGCCCGATTTATTTTTAACGACAATTCGGCCTCATCAAAGGGACCGTCGCGATACCACTCGCGTTCCCCACTCATCGCCATCTGTTCGGTGTATCGAGACAAGGCCTGCCCTTGGCGCAGAACAACCCAAATCGCGCCCGCATCGGGATCACCGCGTCGGAGCACAACCGCGAAAGCCCCGGCGCCGTGCGCACGACGAATTTGTGCGGAGACGCGTATCTCTGTTTTAAGGCGTAGCATCGCGGTCCCGTTCTTTGATTTCACCAGATAGGAGAACAATCTGAAATTTTTTCACCCCTAACATCATATCTGGCATCCCACTTGCGTCTGTAACCTTATCTTAACCTTGAGGCATCGGACTATGTTTCACCACAATACAGGTCGCATGGCGACATTGGTGTTTTTGCTTAGCACAGCCGC
>CALHXF010000175.1 GCA_938040095.1 uncultured Caulobacterales bacterium | reverse complement strand
ACGAGACCCTAAGAACTGCTTAGAGACGGGGATGGAACTCGGGTTAGATAAAGCACGTTGCTATGCTGATTACCAGACGATGATTGAGCAGGAAGCTAAATTACCCGAGGATCAACGTATGGAATTTGTGAGCATTGTCACGCCAAATCACGTTCATTTCCCTATTGCTAAAATGTGTCTTGAGGCTGGGTTCCATGTTTTATCCGATAAGCCTGCAACATTGAATTTAAGCGAAGCGAAAGAGCTTGCCGACATCGTGCGGAGGTCCGGGAAGGCCTATGGACTGACACATACATATTTAGGCTATCCATTGGTAGTGGAGGCCAAACGTATTATTGCTGAAAACGGTATAGGCAAGGTGCGCAAAGTATTTGTTGAATATATCCAAGGATGGCTCGCAGCTGATGTTGATAGCAAACAAGCAGACTGGCGCACTGATCCTTCACGGTCTGGGGCATCAGGCTGTATGGGCGACATTGGTACCCATGCCCAGAATCTAGCGGAATATATCACGGGGAAGCGCATGACTCATGTTGCTGCTGATCTGACTACTTTTGTGGAAGGGCGCCGTCTTGACGATGACGGTTCCGCCTTGTTTCGCATGGAAGACGGCATCAAAGGGACGCTGAGCGCGTCGCAGATTTGCGCGGGCAAAGAAAACGGTCTTTCCATTAGGATATACGGAGAAACTGGCGGACTAGAATGGTCGCAGGAAGAACCCAATACACTGATACGAACCTACTTAGATAAACCCACGCAGATATTGCGGGCGGGTCAAGGGTATCTTCACTCTGAAACTCAATCTGGTTTTCGAACTCCCGCCGGCCACCCCGAAGGCTACCTAGAAGCCTTCGCCAACATATATCTCGATTTTGCAAAGACTCTGCGGACTGGAAGCGGAAACAAAACAGGCATTGAAGGCGGCCTGAGAGGGATGGCATTTGTTGAAGCCTTGATCGAAAGCAGCGCTAATGATTCAGATTGGACAGAGATTAAGATATGAAAACGATTAAGGGTCCCGCCATATTCCTCGCTCAATTCATGGGGGATGAACCCTTTGATAGTTTGGAGAATGCCGCGAAATGGATGGCGGATGCAGGCTATAAAGGAATCCAAATCCCGTCTGATAATCCAATGTGCATGGACCTTAAACTTGCGGCAGAAAGCCAGGATTACTGTGATGAATTAAAGGGCACATGCGCCGAAGCGGGCGTCGAAATAACAGAACTATCTACGCATATTCAAGGTCAACTTGTTGCCGTTCACCCGGCCTATGACACAGCCTTTGACGCGTTTGCACCTCAACAGTTTCACGGCAAACCGCAAGCGCGCCAAGAATGGGCCGTTGAGCAAGTCAAATATGCGGCAAAAGCATCACAGCGTTTGGGTTTGACAAATTCCGTGAGTTTTCCAGGGGCTCTTGTTTGGCCATTTATGTATCCTTGGCCGCAGCGGCCAGCAGGATTGGTTGAGGAAGGCTTCAAAGAACTTGCGAAGCGTTGGCGGCCTATCTTGGATTATTATGACGAATGCGGCGTCAATATTTGCTATGAGATCCATCCCGGCGAAGACCTTCATGACGGCGTAACATTTGAGAGATTTCTGGAAGAAGTCGAGGGCCATCCGCGTTGCAACATCCTCTACGATCCGAGCCATTTCATCCTGCAGCAACTCGATTACCTTTCTTTTATCGATCACTATCACGACCGCATAAAAATGTTTCATGTTAAGGATGCAGAGTTTCGCCGAAACGGGAAGTCCGGTGTGTATGGTGGGTATCAAGGATGGGTTGACCGCCCCGGCCGCTTCAGATCGCTCGGCGATGGACAAATTGATTTCGGCGCTATTTTCGCAAAACTGACCGGATACGGTTTCGATGGTTGGGCCGTGGTTGAGTGGGAGTGTGCTCTAAAGCACCCCGAAGACGGCGCGCGCGAAGGTGCGGCGTTTGTGTCTGATCACATCATCCGCATCACAGATAAGGCGTTCGACGATTTCGCGGGCGGCGTTGCAGATAAAGCCACAAATAGAAAAATGCTCGGCTTGGCGTAAACAACTATTAGGGGACGAACATGGCGACAACAACAGCTGATCAGGGCTTGATTCCGAAAAGACTTTTCGTACTTAGCTGCGTGGCTCTAACAGTTACGGCAATGACATTCGCTATTCGGGCCGGGATGCTCAATGATCTCGGCACCGAATTTAACCTAAATAAAACCCAGTTGGGCTGGACGGCTGCCATGGCATTTTACGGATTCCCCGCGGCCACTATTTTAGGTGGACTTCTCTACAACGCAATCGGGCCACGCTTGATTATGATTGTTGCATTTTTGGGCCATGTTCTTGGCCTCTTGCTCACAATTTTCTCCGGCGGTTTTCTCGGATTATTAATTTCAACCTTCTGTATTGGGTTCGCGAATGGGTCAGTAGAGGCCGCCTGTAACCCTATGATCGCCAATATGTATTCAGGCAATAAGACCACCATGCTCAACAAATTTCATGTCTGGTTCCCGGGTGGCTTAGTAATTGGGTCGTTGGCGGCATTGCTGATTAAGAAAATGCTCGCAGAAACAGGAAGTACTTGGCAACTTGAAATCGCTGTCATGCTCATACCGACACTCATCTATGGGTGGATGGTCTTCACAACAAAGTTTCCAGATGTAGCGCCGGACAAGAGTGACCGTACAGATACCTCTAAAAATATAAAGGCCCTCATCTCGCCTTTGTTTATCGTCATGTGTGTTTTGATGACGATAACCGCGACAACGGAGTTGGGGACTCAACAATGGGTCGGCTCCTTATTGGAGAGCTCGGGGGCTCAGCCGCTGGTAATACTGGCAATCGTCACGGGTTTAATGGCCGTCGGCCGTTATTTTGCGGGACCTTTGGTGCACGCTCTGCACCCGCTTGGCGTGCTGTTATTTTCCGCTATTGTTACAACGGTAGGTGTTTTTGCCCTAAGCGTTGCGAGCGGCCCAATGACCTATGTGGCTGCGATAATTTTCGCAATCGGGATCTGTTATTTTTGGCCAACCATGGTCGGCTTCGTCAGCGAATATCTTCCTGAGACAGGCGCGCTTGGTATGTCCGTTATCGGCGGGGTCGGCATGATTGGTCTTGCGGTTTGGACCCCAGTTATTGGGGGGTGGATCGACAAGGCCACCACAACTGCCACAGCCTCAGGCTTGACGGGTGATGCGGTAACGCTTGCTGCGGGACAGAATACGCTGAGTAAAATACTGCTTTTCCCAGTCGTTCTTGTTCTGGCGTTTGCCTTGCTTCTAATTTTGCGCAAACGGGGTTTACTTTCAAGCCCCAAACTGACCCCATAGATTTAACATCTTGGCGGTGGGCGCACAGAAATGCCAAATTCAATTTCGTGTTGCACGATCCATTATATTGTTTACAATAAACAATATAACTCCTAGCATGTAAGGACAATTGAGGGGAATTATCGTCGGCAAGACTCGAACATCCGAAAATCAAAAAAGAATGTTGCCCCAATGTTTAAAGGCAGCATGTGTCGGCAGCTGCTTCCTATTACTCTCTAACTGTAGCTTAAAAAATACACATAGCTCAGGTTGGCAGGATATTTTCGACGGTCAAACCCTGACGGGCTGGACACCGAAAATATCCGGCGAAGCCCTTGGCCGCGATGAGCGGAAAACCTTCCAGGCTCAGGACGGTATCCTGTCTGTCAACTATGACCAGTACGCGGCGTTCGATAATAAATTTGGTCACCTATTCTTTGAGCATGAACTCTCCAGCTATCAATTAAAACTCGACTACCGTTTTATCGGCGAACAGGCTTCGGGTGGGCCGGGCTGGGCACATCTCAATAGCGGTCTCATGATACATACGCAGAGTCCTTCGAGTATGGGCGTGATGCAGCCGTTCCCTGTGTCCGTTGAGGCGCAATTTTTAGCGGCCTTTGACGACGTGCCGGACCGTACGACAGCTAATGTCTGCACGCCAGGAACACATGTCGTCATTGATGGAGCCTTGGTCAAAGATCACTGCATTAATTCAAAAGTCGTAGCGCCTAAAGCGGGGGAATGGGTGCGGTTTATGGCTGATGTTCAGGGCAATGGTGTTGTGAAGCTTTATATTAATGACGAACTCGCTTTTGAATTATCTGAGCTCCAATTAGACTCGGAGGATAAAGACGCTCGAGCTCTTGCGCGGGAAAAGCCTATGCTTTCGTCAGGCTATATTGCCCTGCAAGCTGAAAGTCACCCGATCGAGTTCCGCAATATAAAACTACTGGATCGATCTCAGTCACAGCGATCACAAAAGGGGGGCGATTGAGAATAATGAAGCGCCGAGATTTTTTAATGGGCGCGGCAGGTGCCGGGGCTAGTCTCGGGACGGGCCTGGCCGCCTGTAAGTCAACATCGTCATTTTCAGCCACGACAGACTGGACTGATCGCGCGGGTATACAACTCTACACTTTTGATAAGAAAATGAAGTCAGATATGAGCGGGGTTTTCAAAACCGTTGCCGGGCTCGGATTTAAGGAAGTTGAATTTGTGGGGGCCTATATCGATAGACCCGCAACGGAAATCAGGGCCATGTTGGATGATGCGGGATTAAAAACACCAAGTGGCCATATTGGCTATGACGAGTTTAAAGACGAGACGCGCCTTAGCAAGGCAATCGAAAACGCAAATATTCTCGGCTACGAAACATTGCTCCTGCCATGGATCGGTGAAAGCGAACGTGCCAGTCTGGACTCTTATCGCCGCGTTGCTGACGAGTTGACGAGCTGGGGGCAAACTTGCCACGATTCTGGGCTCCGTATCGCCTACCATAACCACGCCTTCGAATTTGAGGCGATTGACGGTGAAATCCCATATGACATTCTGCTCAAGCATACCGACCCGGCCCTCGTCGATATGGAGCTTGATTTGGGCTGGATAGAATTCGCAGGTCAAAGCGCTGTAGATTATATCTCGCGATTTCCTGGACGTTTTAAGCTTTTTCATGTCAAAGATTTTACAACGGACAAAAAACTCTGCCCGGTCGGCCAGGGCGTTGTCAATTTTTCTGAAATCTTCAAATACGCTAAACTGGCAGGCCTGCGTCATGCTTATTTCGAGCAAGATAATCCAGAAGATCCGGTTGTCTCCGCTCAAGAGAGCTTCGCCTATCTAAAAAACAATCAGATTCAGATGCCGACCCTTCACGTAAATGGAGTCTCAAGATGATAGCGGATAGACGGCAATTTATCATTGGTGCCATTTCCTTAGTGGGTGGTAACGCGCTTCTAGCGTCTTGCAAAGGCGAACCAAACATAAAGCCGACCGATATCGCTAAGACCGGCCCTCTTTTTTACTCAGTTGCAGAGCTTGAACTTGTGACCCGGCTCAGTGATTTGATACTTCCAAGAACGGAAACTCCCGGAGCCATCGATGCAGGCGTTCCAGCAATGTTGGATGGCCTGATGGATCAATGGGCTAACTCAAAAACTCAAAGTAATCATCGCAAAGATTTAACTGATATTAAAGCTGAACTTGATGCAAACAGTCGAGGCAATTTTATTGCCGCTGAAAACAGTGTGGCTGAGGCTGGATTGAGAGAATTCGATAAGGCTGCTTTTAGTGATGACCATGCGCATTTTGCTTATCAGAGTTTGAAGCAGCTCATTGAAGTTGCTTATGCGGCCTCGGAGGCTGGATCCGAAACTTATCGCCGCGACCCGGTTCCCGGATATTGGGATCCAGCAGTTCCAATCAACACACTTTAGCAAGAGAGCACAATGTCTGATTTTGATGCGATAGTCATTGGGTCTGGAATGAGCGGAGGATACGCCGCAAAAGAGCTCACGGAACGGGGGCTGAAAGTCTTAGTCTTGGAGCGCGGTAAAAACGTGGTTCCGGCAGAAGATTACAAAGACACCGTGCCGAACTGGGAGCGGCCCAATCTTGGAAGAATCTCACAAGATGAACTCAAAGAGCACTATGCTGTCCAGAATAAGGCGGCAGGGTGGGCCATGAACTGGGCTAGTAAGCAGTTTTTTGTGAAGGACAGTGAACACCCATATGAAGAGGCAGATGGTTCAACATTTCAGTGGGTGAGGGGATATCATAGCGGCGGTCGGTCCGTATTGTGGTCACGGGTGGCTCTACGTCTCGGCCCTCAGGACTTTGAAGCGAATAAGAAGGATGGATACGGGGTTGATTGGCCTGTTCGGTATAAAGATATCGCGCCCTGGTATGACAAGGTAGAAAAATTTGTCGGGATTGCCGGACAGAATGAGGGATTAGCTCAATTGCCGGACGGTGTGTTCCAGCCGCCCTTTGCGCTGACGGATACCGAAAAACATTTACGTGAAGGCGTAAAGACCAATTTTCCGGGACGTACCGTAATCCATACGCGCACTGCTAACCTGACCGAGCCAACCGAAGAACAAATGTCGTTAGGACGTGGACAGTGTCAGGCTCGAAATCAGTGCCATGAGGGATGTAGTTTCAAGGCTTATTTTTCATCTGTAAACGCAACACTTCCGGCAGCGCAGCGTACAGGAAATCTTACTCTGATAAATAATGCGATTGTTCACTCCATTGAATATGACGCCGCAAAGAAACACGTATCGGCGGTTCACGTGATCGATAAAATAACTAAGAAGACCTCGCGTTACACGGCCAAACTTATTTTTTTAAATGCCTCAACTGTCGGGTCGGCCATGATACTTCTTCAATCAAAGTCAGAGAGTTTCCCTAGCGGACTGGCGAACAAATCTGACCAAGTCGGACGTAATCTGATGGACCACGTTACAGGGGCTGGAATTACCGGCAGGCTAGATAAGTTCGAGCATCTGACCAGCTATGGGCGGCGTCCCTGCGGAATATATATTCCGCGTTACGGAAATATAACGGAAGACGGAAAGCCTTATATTCGTGGCTTTGGGTATCAGGGTTGGTCGAGTCCGGTCAATACGCTCAATAAGCGGCGTCCCGGTATCGGGCGGGAGTTTAAAGAAAGCTATAAACAGCCAGCCCCCTGGGAAATCTATTTATATGCCTTTGGAGAAGTCCTGCCTAATCCTGATAACAGGGTTGAGCTACATCCAACAAAAAAAGATAAATGGGGGCTTCCGCTCGCCCGATTCCATACAGCTATGGGAGAGAACGAAAGGATTATGATTGAAGAAGCCCGCAAGGATGCGGTAGCTATGCTCGAAGCTGCAGGTTTTACTGATATCAAAGCCCCTGAAGGCGATATTACACAAATGGGTAATCGCGTGCATGAAATGGGCACGGCGCGTATGGGGCGCGACCCGAATACGTCCGTCCTTAACGGCTGGTGTCAGGCTCATGATGTGCCCAATCTTTTCGTCACTGATGGATCATTTATGACCTCTTCGGCGTGCCAAAA
>CALHXF010000174.1 GCA_938040095.1 uncultured Caulobacterales bacterium | reverse complement strand
ATGGAGTACCAGAGGGACGCGCTTAGTTTTGTTTTACGCGAAGACGATGTCCCTGATTGTAAGACAGAAACAAACTCCGCGGCAGCGGTTTTGAAGAAACGGCCGGTCATAAACCCCAGAGTTAGCCCACTTGGAACTACTACTAGTAGGCTCTCGTTTCTAAAGCCCCGGCACAGTCTCGGGTGTGACCCCACAACGCTCAGACCCACCGTCTCTCAAACAGGAAGGTGACGTCCTACCTAGTCCCGTGTTTGAAAGAACATGAGAAATCTATCACAACTTTCGAAACCGAGGATCTTTCTGCTCATTTTCGATTTAAGAAATTGAAGTAGATGCACTTTTATTCTTGCGAAAGGGGGAAAGAGTTTTGACGAGAGCTTAGACCGCCCAAAGACGGACGCTCATGATTTACCGGAAAGACAATCTAACGATCAATCAAATGCCTTCATGCAGGCAATGAATTTTTCGATTGTTGGTTCAGCGTTCGCATTCACAAGTGTGGCCGCACTTACCTCGAATGAGAACTCGGCAGGATGTGGAGCAGAAATCAAAGATCCGTCCGACACATATCGATCGGCTTCGCTACGAGGAATTGTTGTCAATATATCTGATTGAATGGCGAGATCTACGCAGGCAGATTGACTCAATAAACGGTATCTCGGGAAATCGTTTAGGGTGAGTATATCTCTTACTTCGGGTGATAAGTTAGATACGAATATCGAGTCGTAGCCTGCAATTGCCCAGTCGAATTTTGTGATCGAGCTTAAGGACATGTCTGTTTTGGTAACGGGATGGTCAGGCCTGAAAACGATATCATAGGGTTCAGCGCTTAACCTCGTAACTTTCAACCTTTTGATATGTGGGAGCCCTGAGACAGTATCTGAATGATAGACTAAGATATGCGTTCGGCGTTGAACCAGTTCTTCAACAGCATGTTCTGGGGGCATAGTTTGAGCGACGATTTTTGTTTTCGGATAATATTTGCGGAAAGCTAAGATCGCCGGACTCACTAGTGTTTCAAGTGCAGCGGGACCACTGACAATGTTTAACTTTGGCTCACCTCCAATAGTTTGTTCTTTTACGCTTTGGGCAAATCCAAATAGATCTAAGGCCATTGGATAAAGACGCTTTCCGGCCTCCGTCGGCACAACTGTCCGTGTGGTTCGATGGAAGAGCTGCGTCTTCCAGTTCGCCTCCAATGTCTTGATGCTCTTTGTAACGGCAGAGTGGGTCAAATTAAGTTCATCTGCGGCCTTTGAAAAACTCTCGAGTCGATAGACGGCTTCGAAGTGGCGGATCAGACGGAGGTCAATCATAATGTCGCAACAGTAACAAATATGGTCGTATAATTCAATTTATTTCAGTAAGAAGATTTGTAAGATTACCTCAGATAACTAGGGGGGCATCTATGGAACTTGAGAGCATAATTTCTGCGAAGGTCACGGTTTTGGCCATTCCCGTATTCTTTGCCGCAATCTTTGTCGAAGTAATGTGTGTTCGGTTCTTGAAAACAAAAGGCAGTTTGCATGCCAAAGATGATTTGGTTAGTATTTTTATGGGGCTTGGCAGTGTCGCCGCAAACGCGTTAGCCGCCTTTATTACGATTGGCGCTTTGCTTTGGGCCGCGCAATTTCAATTCTATACCATTCCTTTGACGATCTGGACCATTGTAGCTTGCTTCTTATTGGATGATTTTCGGTATTATCTGCATCATCGAATTGCCCATCGCTGTCGTTGGGTTTGGGCGATGCATATTGTTCACCACTCCAGTCAACGCTTTTCGATGGCAGTGGCCCTGCGTCAGGGGTGGACTAAACATTTTACCGGAACGATGTTTCTAAAAATCCCATTAGTCTTGATAGGTTTTGATCCTGTTCTCGTGATTTTCTGTGGCGCTATGAACGCAATTTATCAGTTCTTCTTACATACTGAGTCAGTACACAAATTGCCTCGTTGGTTTGAAGCTGTGTTTAATACGCCATCACATCACCGCGTTCATCACGGTAAGAACCCTCAATATTTGGACGCAAATTATGCTGGTACACTGATCATCTGGGATAAAATGTTTGGAACATTTGTTGCGGAAGAGGATGACAAGTATCCTGACTATGGCCTCGTAAAAGACTTCGAGACTTTTAACCCATTCAAAATATTCGTTCATGAATATTGGGGTATTTTGAAAGATGTTTTTGGGCCCGGCAGGTCGTTAAAATCACGAGTGCTCTATGTCTTAGCACCACCCGGTTGGAGTCATGATGGATCACGTCAATCTTCGGAGGATATAAAAAAGACCTATTTCGAGAGCTTAGCTAGAGCGAAACTTATCCATTCCGACACTATCCAACCTGCTGAATAGAGGAAAATTTTATGGCTCCACATTATGCGATTTCTGAAGCTCTAATCGTTTTAGCCGCTCTTTGGTGCGGATGGAAATTATACCACCGTGGCCAATGGATCGGAGCAATCGGAACTTTACTCTTTGGGGCCGCTGCCGCCGTTGGCGTTTATAGATTTCCAAGTGGACAGATTGAAGAACTGGCCAATTTTCATCGTTCGGCGGGTCAGTTAGGTGGATTGGTTGGAATGGCGTTGATTGCGTCAGAGCTACTGAAAGATGTGTTGCCCGCAAGTAAAAGCAAGGTAATCGTCGTGACCTCATTGAGTATTACGCTGATTTCTTTTTTGATAGCATGGCAAAACCCAGCTGCGGCTGTGCCGCTTTTCCTATGTTGGTCACTCGTCGCTATTATTGCCGCAATCTGTATCCCTCATCGGGATGTTCTGAAACAAGCGTTATTTGGGATTGGCGCAGCCTTAATGTTACTCAATGTGATATTCATTCGACAGTCTAGCCTTATGACGCAGGATTTAAGTTGGCATATATTCCATACACTTGTGGCCGTTTGGCTCGTTCTGATTTGGGTTATGTTGGGATATAAATCAGGTGAGCATCGCGCACTTAATTAAAGATCCGATTAGTGTAATATCTAGAACTCAACGGCTCAAAGTAAGACCCTAAGCTAACCTCCACCTCAGACATATTTGAGTTTTCTACTAATCGGCCCTTCGTATTGGTTGGTACATGCGGCGGTGCTTTCTCACTGGGTTTTGCCCATCTTATCTTTACTTGCGGGGCAGGGCTTGCGAACTTCCTTGGGATGACTGCTCTTTCCGACTCCTATTTCCAATCTGCCAAGGCGGCTGCGGCCGCGTTAAATGAGGCGGCAAAGGGCATGCGCGTCTTGTCGTCCCTGAAGTGGGATCGCGGGATGCGGGCGGGGTTCCTCAAACACGGAATATTACCCGCGCCAGAATATACGCCCGTCGATACGACGAAGCCGCGAGACGCCATTGCGCATGCGCGGCAGCTGCTGGACGGTGATCATATCGTGACGCAGTGGCTGGGTCGGCTTTGCGGGACATTGGAATCCACCGCGAATTTGATGGACACGCGTGGGACAGCCGCATTTTTTGAGCATTCCACCGCACTCTATGGGCGGCCGACGGATGTGATGCTGGACCGAAACACCCAAGTCCTCAGTCTCGCGAAACATATGGATGCCACGCTGGATGGGATCGATTTTGATCAGCTGGTGGTCGAAGGGTTTGAGCAGGCGCTGGACGCCCGAGCCTTTGCAGCGGCGCTGGAGGGGAAGCTCGCACATCATTTTGGCGATGACGCGCCAGATGTGATTGTCTCGGATGATGTCTCGTCCAAAGCGGCCGCCTCGTCAAAGCGTATTCGGGTGCGGTCAGATGCGAACTTCACGGACCGAGATGTCGATCAGCTCCTGCATCACGAAGCGCTGGTACATTCTGCGACGGGATTGAACGGGAATCTGCAAAAGAATTTCCCAATTTTGGGACGCGGGCATTCCGGCACGACAGAGGTCCAAGAGGGACTGGCGGTCTTTGCGGAAATCATCACGGGGAACATGGACCCGCGGCGGTTCCGTCGCTTATCTGGCCGCGTCTTAGCGATCCAAATGGCGATTGAAGGCGCGGATTTCAAAGAGGTGTTCGACTTTTTCTTGCCGCGCGCCGTTGACCCAGAGCAAGCCTATGAAAATACACGGCGCGTGTTTCGTGGCGGCGTGATCTCGGGTGGCGCGCCCTTTACCAAAGATCAAGTCTATCTGAATGGCCTGCTGCGCGTTCACAACTTTATTCGAACGGCTGTGAAGCTACGGCGCTCGGATTTAATACGGGTCTTATTTGTCGGTAAGCTCGATATCGAAGATATTCCTGCCCTTGCGCAATTGGGCAGTCAGGACCGGATTCAGCCACCGAAATTTATGCCGCCTTGGGCCAGCGATCTGCGATTCCTCGTCAGTTACATGGCCTATTCGGCGTTCCTCAATCAGGTCAAGATGCCAGGATTTCAGGCGTATTATGCGCAGGAATTGAACGAGGTTCCCGATGTATGGGACTTCGCAGGACGTTCAAGCGATGCAGATTCGTAGAAGCTGGACCTCTTAGATTATGAAAACGGGCCTTGATGCCTTAATTTTGGCTTGGGTATTGGAAATTCAGACGGGTGACGCATCCGTATTTTTTGAACCAACTCGCGCGAGGACGGGTTTCGGTATATCATAAAAATCAATGACATAGTCGTGATTCCCAAATCCAATAAACTCTCTCTGAATAAAGAAGGTATATACGGCATCCGCCGCCAATTGGGTGTGTCGCGGATCACCGTTGCTTTTGGCGTAAGGGTCTAGGGCTCGCTCCATTTTCTTAGCGAGCAAGCCTAA
>CALHXF010000173.1 GCA_938040095.1 uncultured Caulobacterales bacterium | reverse complement strand
AGCGAGAACTGTCAAACTATGCGCATCTGTGAAGTCGCGTTTTGCCGCCCAATTGGCGACGTGACGTGATCCGACAGAGCGCGAGGAAAACCCGCCGACCGTGTCTGTATCCGTTTCAACCATATGCGTCGCGATTTTGTGATCAAATCCTGCGAGAGCGAAACGGGCGTCAATCCGAGCTGTTTCGGTTGTTACCTCTGTTGCGTCGAGCGTGTTGTCGAGACGGCCATTGAAGTCTGAGTCGCTGTCGAAATCTGTTTCACGGGTGGACGAGCCGAATTTACCGCTGAATGTGATGCCACCAAGTTCGACGGCATTTAGGCCAAGATTGATGGCCTGAGATTTGGAACCGTCTTTTTCGCCGCTTAGTCCTGAAATATCGAAACCCTCTGTTGTGAACAGATTTCCATTTACGGTGAAGGCTGCGCTGCCGATTGGAATAACGGCGCTGACTTGGCCTTCCAATGTGTCACGGCTGCCGCCTTCGACACTGGCGCGCCAGCCTTCAGATGTGTTGCCTGTGCGTGTGATGATATTGATGACGCCGCCGACTGCATCAGAGCCGTAAAGCGCGGATTGTTCACCGCGTAGGACTTCGATTTTGACAATGTCCTCATTCCGAAGGCCACCAAAATCAAAAGCGCCATCGGCAGGGTTGGCAACTTCCACGCCGTCAATGATGACAACGATATGATTAGCTTCCGATCCTCGCAGACGAATTTGGGTGAGGGAGCCTGCGCCACCATTTTGGCTGACCGAGAGGCCTGGCACTGTGCGGAGGAGGTCCGCTACAACCGATTGGTTGCGAGCTTTGATTTCATCTCCTGAGATAATCGATGCCGGTGCCGTTAAATTAGAGCGCAAAGAATATCCAACCCGGTCCGCTGTAACCACAACGGTGTCTGCTTCAAAAACTCGTTTCGGGAAAATAATTATCTCATCAGTTCGATCCGCGTAGTCTAGTAGAGCTTTGGACTGTTTTTCGTATGGCTGATCATAATCCGCCTGAACCTGCCCCCAAGCTGGCCCAGCCATCGCGACAATTGCTGCGCTCAATAATAATCTCTTCATGTCACACTCCAAGGTAGCCCGCTCAAACAGAGTCGGGTGACGTTTGTTGTGTCGTCATTGGAGGAACCCGCATCAGCGCAGGCTTTCCCATTGCGCATCGGTACATCCCGCCCGGGCGCGCTGGCGACGTTGTCGGCAGGTCTTCTGACTTAGCCCTCAATCAGTTCGCGACGTCTTCCCAAATCATCAAACGAGATGATGCAGTGACATATGTCGCGACCCTCAGGCCTTACAGCGGCGGGAGCCGTTGAGGATTTCATCCGTCCACTGGCGCGGAGATGTCACCTTATTCCCATGTTCGCACCCCGTTACGGGTGACCGACGAGAGGGCTATTAGACCAGAATAGCTACAAAGCAAGTTGTATTCAATGATTTAACGTCACGATATAACGATTTCTTTATATACGAGTCGTTCTCGCTCTGATAAAGCGCGCGCGAAATAGGAGTTCGCTATGTCTCTTTGGGACGAAATCACATCCGCCAGTGCTAACCGTATCCTGATGTTGGATGGCGCGATGGGCACCATGTTGCAAAAACAACAACTTGAAGAAGAGGATTTTCGCGGCACGCGATTTGCAGATTGGCCAAGTCCGCTAAAGGGGAACAATGATCTCCTTGTCCTGACTAAACCTGAGGCCGTGCGCGCCGTGCATGATGCCTTTCTCGCGGCAGGCGCAGACTTGATTGAAACGAACTCTTTCAATGCGACGTCGATTAGTCAGGATGATTACGGGATGGCTGAGCTTGCGCCCGAAATTGCGAGAGCTTCGGCCTTGGTTGCGCGCGAAGCTGCGGATGCATGGACAAAGAAAACTCCTGAAAAACCTCGTGCAGTTCTAGGCTCTATCGGCCCTATGAATAAAACCCTCTCTATTTCGCCAAAGGTAGAAGACCCCGGCTATCGCGATGTGACCTTTGATGAAGTTAAAGAGGCTTATATCGAACAGCTTACGGCGATTATTGATATCGTGGATGCGATTTTAATAGAGACGGTTTTTGATACACTGAATTGTAAGGCGGCCATTGCCGCTTGCCGCGAAACATTCGTCGCAGTTGGCTATGAAAAATCGATCATTATCTCGGGAACGATTACGGATCGTTCGGGTCGGACGCTTTCGGGGCAGACGGCTGAAGCGTTTTATATCTCCATTGCCCATGCCAAACCTTGGGCTGTTGGTTTGAACTGTGCGTTGGGTGCGGACGAAATGCGCCCGCATATCGAAGCGATTAGCCGCGTCGCAGAAACGCGCGTTATCGCCTTCCCGAATGCAGGATTGCCAAATGCCTTTGGGGAATATGATGAGAGCCCAGCCGATATGACCGCGCAAATATCGCCTTGGATTGATGGCGGGATTGTTAATGTCCTCGGCGGATGTTGCGGCACAACGCCTGACCATATCAATGCGATTTTTGAAGCGACGCAGGGACATGCTCCGCGCGTTCCCGTCGCGCCCAAACCCACTTTGCGCCTCTCTGGCCTCGAACCTTTCCAGATTGCGGTCTGAACCATGTCCACAGCAGCTACACAATTTATCAATATTGGCGAACGCACGAATGTTGCGGGGTCGGCGCGGTTCAAAAAACTGATCGTCAATAATGACTTCGAAAAAGCCCTTTCGGTTGCGCGTCAGCAAGTTGAAAGCGGCGCGCAAATCATTGACGTCAACATGGATGATGGCTTGATTGACGGCGTTGAAGCGATGACACGGTTTTTGCAATTGATGGCAGGCGAACCAGATATCTCTCGGGTTCCTGTGATGATCGACAGTTCCAAATGGGAGGTTCTCGAAGCGGGTCTGAAATGCGTTCAAGGTAAAGCCGTTGTGAACTCGATTTCCATGAAAGAAGGCGAAGCGGAATTTTTGGCACATGCGCGAAAGGTCCGCGATCTGGGCGCCGCTGCCGTGATCATGGCCTTTGATGAGGAAGGCCAAGCCGAGACAGCCGATCACAAATTTGAAATCTGCGAGCGGGCCTATAATCTGCTGGTCAATGAAGTCGACTTCCCGCCTGAAGATATCATTTTTGATCCGAACATCTTTGCTGTCGCGACAGGCATTGAAGAGCATAATAATTACGCTGTTGCCTTCTTTGATGCTTGCAAGCGCATCAAAGCGAACCTGCCGCATGCGCGTATTTCTGGCGGCCTGTCCAATGTTAGTTTTGCCTTTCGTGGGAATAATGCATTGCGCGAAGCCATGCATTCCGTCTTTCTGTATCATGCCATTCCCGCGGGATTGGATATGGCGATTGTTAATGCGGGTCAGTTGACGATCTATGACGATATCCCCGATGAATTACGTGAACGCGTAGAGGATGTCATTCTGAACCGCCGCGATGATGCGACGGATCGTTTGCTAGACGTTGCAGATAAATACCGTGGCGATGGTAAAGCGAAAGCGCAGGTCGTGAATTTGGAATGGCGCGATCTCCCTGTTGGAAAACGTCTCGAACATGCTTTGGTTCGCGGAATTACGGATTTCATCGTTGCCGATACCGAAGAAGCCCGCCTGTCGGCGGAGCGTCCATTGCATGTCATCGAAGGTCCGCTCATGGCGGGGATGAATGTTGTTGGCGACTTGTTTGGCGCTGGTAAAATGTTCCTCCCGCAGGTCGTGAAATCCGCGCGCGTGATGAAGGCGTCTGTCGCGCATCTTCTGCCCTTTATGGAAGAAGAGAAGGAATTGCTCGGGACCGCAGGGAGTTCGAATGGGCGAATTCTCATGGCGACGGTGAAGGGTGATGTGCATGATATAGGGAAGAACATTGTTGGCGTTGTCCTGCAGTGTAACGGATATGATGTGGTCGATTTGGGTGTTATGGTGCCTTGCGAAAAAATCCTGGATGCGGCGATTGAACATGATGTTGATATGGTGGGCCTGTCTGGTTTGATCACGCCGAGCCTCGACGAGATGGTTTATGTTGGCAAAGAAATGCAACGTCGTGGATTTACGATGCCGCTTTTGATTGGCGGTGCGACGACCTCAAAGACGCATACGGCGGTGAAAATTGAACCTGCCTATCAAGCGGGTCCAACAGTTTATGTGACGGATGCGAGCCGTGCGGTAGGCGTTGTTGGGAAGCTCCTTGGCGATACGTCTGCAGAGTATACGGCAGGTATTCGAACCGAATATGAAAAGGCGCGTGAGGCGCATCAACGGGGTCAATCCGCGAAGTCGCGCCTGACGCTGAAGGAGGCGCGTGATAATCCGTGGACCCCTGAATTTAGTGGCGGAAGCTGGGACGCATATGTTCCACCGAAACCGACCTTCCTTGGCACGAAAACACTGACGGATTACCCGCTGTCTAACCTCCGTGATTTTATAGATTGGACGCCTTTCTTCGCGACATGGGAATTGAAGGGGCGATATCCTGCGATCCTTGAAAATGACCGTTACGGTGAAGCTGCACGTGATTTGTTCAAAGACGCGAAGCTCATGCTAGACCAAATGATCGCCGAGAAATGGGTCAGTGCAAATGCGATTTTTGGTTTCTGGCCTGCGGAACAAAATGGCGATGATGTCCGTGTTTTCAAGGATGAAACACGACGTGAAACGAAAGCGAATTTCCACGGTTTACGCCAGCAAATTTCGAAGGGATCGAAAGCGAAACCCAATTTTTGTATCTCCGATTTCTGTGCCCCTAAGGATGATTATATCGGCGGCTTTGCGGTTACGGCAGGATTAGGTGAATCCGCCAAATCTAAGAAATTCGAAGACGATGGTGACGATTACAATTCCATTCTTTTTAAAGCCTTGTGTGACCGTCTCGCAGAAGCCTTTGCGGAACATTTACATCAACGTGTCCGCCGCGAATTTTGGGGTTATGCGCCTGATGAAACCTCCAGCGGCGATGAGTTAATCGCGGAGAAATATGCAGGTATTCGACCTGCCCCGGGCTATCCTGCACAGCCTGACCATACTGAAAAAGCGGCGCTATTCGAAATGCTCGATGTGACGGCGCAGACTGATATTAAGCTAACGCAGAGTTTTGCAATGCATCCTGCCAGTTCAGTTTCGGGCCTTTATTTCTCTCACCCTGACTCCGTTTATTTTGGGGTCGGTAAGATTGAGAAAGACCAAGTTGAAGATTATGCCCGCCGTAAAGACATGAGTGTTGACGATGTTGAACGCTGGCTCGCGCCCATCCTTAATTATTAAATGTCAAAGCCCGCATCGTTGCGGGCTTTATTATTATTGTATCTCGTGGTTATTTCACCGCGAGATAGAGATTGCGACCTTGTCGCTCAATCCGCAACGCATATGGACCGTCATCATCTTTGATGGCGTCCTCAAAATCGTCGAGATCACTGATGTCTGTTCGACCGACACGTCGGATGACATCGCCTTTCACGAGTCCTGCGCGGGCTGCGCGTGATCCGGGTTCTACTTTTGCGACATAGACGCCATTTTCGCCGCCGCGTAATTCTAGGTCGGCTGGGATGTCAGAGACTTCTGCGCCGTCAAAGGCTTCCATCATTCGGGGCTCGTCGTCACCATACCGGCTATCAGAAGTCGAATTATCGTCGGTGTCGTCTTCTGGCACTTCGGCAATGCCAATCCGTGTTGTGCGACGCTTGCCATCGCGCAAGAATGTCACGTCAGACCGTGTACCCGGTTTCAGCAGGCCAACCAAATTTCGTAAGTCATTACTGTCGAGGATCTCTTCGCCATTGAACGCGATGATGATATCGCCTTCCTCTAACCCTGCTTTTTCCGCAGGCGTGTCTTCACCGACGTCCGACACCAAAGCGCCATCCATTGATTTCAGCCCAAGTCCTTCGCGCAGAGCTGGTGTCACATTTTGAATTTGGACACCAATACGCCCACGTTTCACTTCGCCGTTCTCATGCAATTGCTCAATGACATTTTTGACGGTACGAATAGGAACGGCAAAGCCAATCCCATTATTCCCACCAGACCGAGAGACAATTGCGGTGTTGATACCAATGAGCTCACCCTTGGAATTGACGAGCGCGCCACCCGAATTCCCAGGGTTAATTGACGCATCTGTTTGGATGTAATTTGAATAATTATCGCCTGAACGTTGGTCGCGGCCCAAGGCTGAAATGATGCCAGAT
Organism: uncultured Caulobacterales bacterium; assembly: GCA_938040095.1. GTDB lineage: Bacteria > Pseudomonadota > Alphaproteobacteria > Caulobacterales > Maricaulaceae > Litorimonas. The sequence continues at coordinate 6,718 of CALHXF010000173.1, read as the reverse complement.
GTTACCGTGGAGGACAGTCCGAACGGGTTCCCGACGGCAATCACATAATCTCCAACGCGGGCTTCACCTGTGGTGGCGAGGCGGAGTTCGGTGAGGTCCTTCACGTCAATTTTCAAAAGGGCGAGATCGGTCTTTGGGTCTGCACCGACGAGTTCCGCTTCGACTTCGCGGCGATCATTGAGGGTGACCGTGATTTCATCTGCATCTTTAATGACGTGGTTATTTGTGATGATGAGACCTTTGCTGGCGTCATAGATAACACCTGAACCCAAACCACCACGCGGTCCGCGATTATTCGGTGTCGCGCGTCCGCCAAAAAAACGCTCCATCAATTCCTGCTCTGGGGATGATGTCGTGCGATCAGGCGCTTCTTGTAAGGTTTGGATCGAGACAACGGCGGGCGTGACGCGCTCCAATAGCGGAGCCATCGTCAAGACACCACGTTGGGGATCAACGGTCATGGCTTCTGAACGCGTGCTGATTTGGGCATCCGCACTAGAGTGTAAGGCGAGGGGGGAGGCCAAGAGGGCGATTGCTGCCACACCTAGCAATAAAGGTCGTTTCATTTTCGGGTCCTTTTTGACTGACTTAATCTACACCCGATTTGGGGGGCTATCGCGTCAGGTGCAATATCCACCCGCAGAATCTAAACATGAATTAATTGTTACGGAATGGTAATGCATCATCGACGACGCCCGATAGCTCGTTTGCTTGCAAACAACAGATTCCGAGAACGACGTATCTTTGAATAAACCAAACGAAAGCTCCCACAGCCCATCGCCTCTGTTTCAAGGGGGAACTGCCGAAGTCAAAATACAAAGCGGGACTGTCCGCAGGGTTGGCCTCCGCGATGGAACACCAGATTAGTTAGTTTTGTTTTACGCGATTGCCGCGCCATCCGATTGTAAGACGGAAAGCGCAGGCCCTGCGGCAATGGTTTTTGATAAAGCGGTAACAGCTGGTCATAGTTACGCGTCGGAGCCTGCCTTCCAGACCCGGACACGCAATGTCGTGCGCTCACTCTAAAAGCCCCGGCACCTCTGGATGTCTCATCATCCAACGCTCAGACCCACCGTCTTCCGAACCAGCAAGCGAGGCCCCGCCTGTCCCATGTCCGAAAGAACCTGTGTAAGTTATCACAGGTTTCGGGTGCGGGGATCATGTTGTTGATTTTAGGTCCAAACCTCTGAGAATGAAGGGATGTGCATTTTTATAAACGCGGATCATTATGGTTTTGACGTATCTGCTAGCGTCTAAACCTGTTATTATCCGAAAATGTCATCGAGCCTTCCCCATTCAACTGCGACACGGCTCGACAGAAATGCGCTTCTGGATTTGGACGATGAGGCTTTGCTGCGACACTGCCGTCAAGAAACATATCGAGGGTCGGGCCCAGGTGGACAACATCGGAACAAAACGGACTCGGCTGTCAGACTATCGCTTTTTGAAGGCAACCTTGCCGCATCATGTGCCGACCATCGCTCCCAACATCGGAACCGTACCGAGGCGTTACGTCGGTTGCGTCTGACGCTTGCGCTGGAAGTGCGCTTGCCGCTCGCGGAAGATCTTGAGACAGAAGACTGGATGGGATCATGGAGCTTGGGGCGCAAAGATCGTCGCTATGCAGGATTTTTGACCCACGTGCTGGATGTTCTGGCTCACCATGACTGGGCTGTTGGGGTCGCGGCGGCTGGGCTGGGGGTTTCGACTGGGAAATTAATTCGAATTCTAGCGCAGGATTCTCAGGCTTGGAACACGATCAATCAGGCGCGGTCGAAGATTGATTTAGTTAATCTTAGGCGACCTTAAAGATTGAATTTAGGGAGATTTGGACAGTAGCGCCATTTCATGATAAGGATAACGGGGAGAATAATTTATGAGCGTCAAGAATATTTTAGACACAAAGAGTCACGACATTTATTCCGTATCGCAAGATGCAAAACTTCGTGAAGCCATTTCCGTCCTCAATGATAAAAATATCGGAGTGGTCCTGATCACCGACAAGGCTGGAAAATTAGCGGGCATTTTGTCCGAGCGCGATATTGTCCGTCGCTCACTTCTACAGGAAACAGGGTTCCGCGACGAAGTGGTCACCAAATCTATGACCAAGGATGTTTTCACGGTTGGACCTGAAGCCACTGTCGATGATGTTATGGAAATCATGACAAATTCTCGTATTCGTCACGTGCCTGTCTTGGACGGTGACATGATCAAGGGCGTGATTTCCATCGGAGATGTCGTCAAACGCAAGATTGCCGACGCCGAAAATGAAGCCGCCGCCATGCGGGATTACATCACAGCAGGTTAGAGAATGGGTAGCATCGTCAATGCTAACAAAATTCAGGCTAATTTGGGAATGTTATGATCAAACTTTATAAATTTGGAGCCGCTTTTGGACTTCCAGAGACAGGTCCCTTTGTTTTGAAAACGATGGCCTATATGCGGTTGGCAGGCATTCCTTTTGAGGGAATTGTCCAAGGCGATCCCTGCAAAGCCCCGAAGCAAAAAATTCCTTATATTGACGATGACGGCCAAGAAATTGGGGATTCGACCTTTATTATAAAACATCTCAAATCTAAATTTGGGGATCCGTTAGCAGAAGGACTGTCGGCTGAAAAACTAGCCACAGGGCATGCCATTAAAGTTATGTTGGAAGAGAGGACCTATTGGGCTGGAATGATCTATCCGCGATGGGTGAAAACAGATCATCACCCGCTAATTGCCGACACATTTTTCGGAGAGATACCCAAGTTTCTACGGATGACAATTTTCCGTTCGATTGCGAAAGGTGTGAAGAAATCAGCGATGGGTCACGGTATCGGCCGTCACACAGACGCTGAAATTTTTACATTAGGTTTGGATGATATCAAAACGGTTGAAGCCCTATTGGGCAAAAAGAAATTCATGCTGGGCGCGAAAGTGGCCGAAGTCGATGCGACCGTTTATGCGTTTTTGAAAGGTATGTCCGCTGAGGTTTTCCCAACGCCCATTCAATCCCATATCAGGCAATCAAAGACCCTGATGGCGTATCTGACGAGATTGGATGAAATCGTTTTAGATGACGCCTAAGGTCTAGATGAGATGCAGCGATCCAGCTGCATCCCCTATCACCGTCGCGATAGACACCCTATATCACCTCTATGTTCGATGACCTTTATAATAGTGACATTCTTGGCCTCTCCGCAACGTTAGAGAATGCGGCTTTGCCTGCGCCTGACGGCACGGCACGTAAAGTTTCGAAACTCTGCGGATCATGGTTGGAAATCGACTTGATGGTAGCGGGTGATGTCGTGACAGATTGTGCGCTGCGTGTTCAGGCCTGTGCCTTGGGACAAGCGAGCGCGGCGATTGTGAAAGCCTCTATTGTTGGTGCGACGTTGTCTGACCTAATCGATGCCCGTGACAGGTTGCGTGGGATGTTGAAAGAGGGTGGCGATCCGCCAGAGGGGCGGTTTTCGCAGCTGTCTCTCTTGAAAGGCGTTGCGGCCTATCCTGCGCGGCATACCTCGACAATGCTGGCCTTTGACGCGGCTGTGGCCGCCTTTGAACTGGCGGCACCTAAATAACCTAGACAGCGAAACAGGTTTCGCCCTAGACTCCGTTGCATGAAGCGAGGGAAAATTATGGCTAAATCAACACGCCGTCCGCAAAAAATCTACGCTATCGTGATGTGGGTACTCTCCTTCGTCTTCGCGGGTTTCCTCATGGCTCTTGGTGATTTGGTGATGCGCGATATTCCACGTGTGGATCAATCTATCAGCGTTGAAACATTCGTAAATGCGGAACAAATAAAGCTATTACGGTCGAAAGATCGCGACTTGAGCCGACAGACGACACCTCTGCAACGCACAATAGAGGACGCGGTGGAGGAGAAAAATTCCGCTGAAGCGAATTATCGCGGGGCGAAGTCTCGTTTTGATAATTGGATCGCGACACGCACGGCTACGCAAAGTAACGCGACTAATCCTGAAGTTCTATCGCGCACGCAAGAGCTTGAAGGTTTGAGCGCGAATGTTCGTACCGCCGAACGCGTGGTTGCCACTGCGCAAGCGAACCAAAGGACACAAAATCGAAACGCAAGTGATGTAAGAGCAAGTATTAAGCAGCTCAGAGATGAAGCCCAACCCGCCTATAAACGTGCTCGGCGTAAACAAGATTTGAAAGTCTTTGGTTTTCGTCTGATGCTGACGTTGCCTCTACTACTTCTATCTGCATGGATGCTGATGAAGAAGCGCCACAGTGCCTATTGGCCACTTTATCGCGGATTCGTTACGTTTTCGATCTACGCATTCTTCTTTGAACTTGCCCCATATGTGCCTAACTATGGGGGTTATGTCATCGTTTTTGTCGGGATATTCACCGTCCTTGTCGCAGGGTACTTCCTGATTAAACAAATGCGCAAATATCTGGAGCGTAAACAAGAAGAAGAAGCCCGATCAGAAGGGGATCGCCGAAAATCTATCGACTATGAAACGGCGCTTAAAAAAATCGCTGCAAAGACTTGCCCTGGCTGTGATCGTTCGATTGTGACGCGCGATGGTGTGCACTCAGATTATTGCGTGCATTGCGGCATTCACTTGCAGCAAGAATGCACGAATTGTGAAACTCGGAATGTGACGTTCCACAGGTTCTGTCTGTGTTGCGGGACAGAGAATATGGAGTTGGTGAAACCAGCGGCGCCACCATATACTACCCTCGCATGATGGCGCGTATCCTCCGAGGGCCTTTTTTATGGATCATGCTTGCCGCGCTCGCTATTTATAAGCTCATTATCTCTCCGATTTTGTATTTTTTCGGGGTGCGGTGCCGTCATGAACCGTCCTGTTCGACCTATTCCGAACAGGCCATCAAACGATATGGCCCGTGGTATGGGGGATGGATGACGCTTTCGCGGCTGTTGCGCTGCCAACCTTGGGGTACGACTGGGGTTGATAATGTGCCTGAAAACATTACGACACCGCCTTTATATGCCCCGTGGCGCGTTGCGTTGTGGACGAAGACTAACTCTGCTTTGGATAGCTTGGACGAATAATCATGGTCACTTTGACATTCCCAGATGGTGCAGCGCGCGAATATGACGCTGGAACAACCGCAATGCAGGTCGCGAAGTCGATCTCCAAAGGCCTCGCGAAACAGGTGCTCGCCGCTAAATTAGATGGCGAATTGGTGGATGCCTCTTTGCCGATCCACGCTGATGCTGCGCTGGAACTTGTCACGGCAAAAGACCCAGAGGGCCTAGAGCTTATCCGTCATGATGCGTCTCATGTAATGGCCGAAGCCGTGCAGGAATTATTCCCTGGCACGCAGGTCACAATTGGCCCCGTTATCGACAACGGCTTCTATTACGACTTTCACCGCGACGAACCGATCAGTGAGGATGATTTCGCCGCGATTGAAAAGAAAATGGCCTTCATTATCAATCGCAATGATAAATTCGAGCGCGAAGAAATGGACCGAAATGAAGCTATCGCATTGTTCAAAAGCATGGGCGAAACGTTCAAGGCCGAGTTGATTGAAGATCTACCCGACAGCGAAACAATCACTGTCTATAAGCAAGGCAAATGGTTTGACCTTTGCCGTGGCCCGCATTTGCCTAGCACTGGCAAGATTGGGAAAGCGTTTAAATTGATGAAAGTCGCAGGAGCCTATTGGCGTGGCGATAGCAATAACCCTCAACTACAGCGTATCTACGGTACAGCTTGGGCGACGCAAGAAGATCTCGACGCACATCTCAAGCAGATCGAAGAAGCCGAAGCACGCGACCATCGCCGTTTGGGCCGCGCCCTTGAGTTATTCCATTTCCAAGAAGAAGCTCAAGGTCAAGTGTTTTGGCATCCAAATGGCTGGACACTCTATACAACGCTCATGGCTTATATGGCGCGTCGTCAGCGTGAATATGGCTATCAAGAAATCAAAACACCGCAACTTATGGATCGCAAGTTTTGGGAAGCGTCTGGTCATTGGGAAAAATACCGCGAGAACATGTTTGTCTGCGAAGTCGCCGAAGAGGACAAAATTCTTTCGCTAAAGCCGATGAACTGCCCATGTCATATTCAGGTCTTTAATCAGGGTCAAAAATCCTATCGTGATTTGCCTGTGCGCTTTGCTGAGTTTGGCTCATGCCATCGGTATGAACCGTCTGGCGCGTTGCACGGCCTGATGCGTGTGCGCGGTTTTGTTCAAGATGATGGCCATATTTTCTGTACGCTTGATCAGGTGACGGATGAGGTCAAAGGCTTTACCGAGCTTTTGAAATCCGTTTATGCGGACCTCGGATTTGACGATGTCAAAGTCAAGTTTTCGACTCGTCCCGACGTGCGCGTTGGATCGGACGAATATTGGGACGATGCTGAGGCAGCGCTGAAAATTGCGGCGGATGCGTCAGGTCTGGATGTGGAACTCAATGAAGGCGACGGCGCGTTTTACGGCCCGAAACTCGACTTTGTTCTACGCGATGCGATTGGCCGCGAATGGCAAGCGGGTACAATTCAACTCGATCCGAATATGCCAGAACGCCTTGGCGCGTCCTATATTGGCGATGACGACAAGAAACATGCGCCTGTGATGTTACATCGCGCCGTGCTCGGTTCATTTGAGCGCTTCCTCGGTATTTTGATTGAAAACTACGCAGGACGTTTCCCGCTCTGGCTTTCACCTGTCCAAGTCGTCGTTGCGACGATCACGTCGGATGCGGATGACTATGCGCAAGAGGTTGTCG
>CALHXF010000172.1 GCA_938040095.1 uncultured Caulobacterales bacterium | reverse complement strand
TTTGTGTTTCTCAATTGTGAGGGCGATCAGATTCGCTTCCAGCTAGCGATCTGGCGCAAGAAACAAAACGCGGGCTGCGCCCCATGTTTTGTCGTCCAGAATTTTAAAACCGCGCGGTTCGACTTCGGCTTCGACGCTATCTTCTAAGATGATCACGCCATTTTCGGCTAGCAGACCTTGGTCCATAATGCGTCGTAAAACGGGGTGCCACAGTTTTTTATTATAGGGCGGGTCCATGAAAATATGGGTGAAGGGGCCGCGCATATTTCCCGGTGCGATTTTGAGCTTTGTCGCGTCATAACGGTGGAGACGCGCGACATCAGATAGCCCCATTTTGTCGATATTCGTACGAATGGATTTACGGGCCTTGGGTTCCATTTCTGCGAAGAGGCAGAAGTCAGCTCCGCGCGAAATAGCCTCCAAGCCCAGCGCGCCAGAGCCTGCGAAAATGTCAGCGACAATTGCGCCTTTTAGCGGTGGGGACCACTCCGCATGTTTCAGGATATTAAAGACGGACTCGCGTGTCTGATCGGACGTGGGTCGCGTGGTTTTGCCCGTCGGCGTATCAATATTACGCCCGCGTAGAGAGCCTGAAACGATCCGCATTATTTACCCTTACCATGTCCGCGTGGCGCAAATTTGCCTTGGAACTTACCACCGCGTTTGCCCGTGGATTTCACAGCCGCCTTGCGAGGGGGTTTGGCGAATTTACCACGGCCTTGTGGCTCTGGTTTCTTCTCACCGAATTTTTTGTCGCTTGGCTTTTTGGCGTCATCAGGTTTGTTCTGGAAACGCTTCGCACTGGCATAACTACCGCGCTTAGGCCCACGTGTTTTCGGGACGGGCAGGTCAGGGAAGTCCATCAAATGTCCGAGCTGCGTTTGAATGACCGAATATTTCACTTCTTCGGTCAGGCCCTTGCGCAGATCACCCAGCATGAAGGGGCCATAACTGACACGGATCAAGCGGTTCACTTTCAGGTCGAGATGTTCCATCGCACGACGGACTTCGCGGTTTTTACCTTCGCGCAATGTCACCGTAATCCATGCGTTATCGCCCTGCGTACTGTCCAACACCGCTTCGATGGGTGCGGTCATAATGCCGTCGATCTTGATGCCCGCTTTGAGGGTGTCGAGTTGTGTTTGTGTGACGTGGCCATAGCAGCGCGCACGATAGCGGCGCGAGAGGCCCGTAGACGGATGTTCAAGATGACGCGCAAGTTCGCCGTCATTCGTCAGCAGCAGTAAGCCCTCGGAGGTGATATCCAAACGCCCGACAGAGATCACACGGCCCATCTCTTTGGGCAGGAGGTCAAAAACCGTTGTGCGATCTTTTTCGTCTTTATGCGACGTCACAAATCCATCTGGTTTGTAGTAGCGCCACAGACGCGTGTGAACTTTCTTGCCCACGGGCGCGTCGTCATATTCGACTTTGTCTTTGGGGCCGACTTTGGTTGCGGGTGTGTCGATGACTTTGCCGTTGACCTTGATGCGACCTGCCGCGACGAGTTTCTCTGAATCACGTCGTGAGGCAATGCCTGAGCGCGCGAGAAACTTCGCAATCCGCTCTAGGTTCTGTTCGTCAGGCTTTTTATCGTCTGTGGAAGACGGTGTCGCCGATTTTTTTTGGTCGCTCATATCAGGCTTTTCTTGACGATTGAGGCACAAAAGCGGAAAGCCCGCAGTCATGGATGATACGCACTATATGCGGCTTGCGTTAGCAGAAGCCAAGGCCGCAGCGATCCGCGGCGAAGTGCCTGTGGGCGCGGTCCTTGTCAACGCCGCAGGTGAGGTTGTCGCCAGTACGGGAAATGCCCCGATTTCGATTTGTGACCCAACAGCCCATGCCGAAGTGCTCGCGCTACGCGATGGTGCGTATAAAACGGGGAATTACCGATTGGGCGGAATGAGCCTCTATGTGACGCTGGAGCCGTGTACGATGTGCGCGGGCGCGATCTCGAATGCGCGGATTGCCCGCGTGGTGTATGGGGCGTCTGATCCCAAGGGTGGAGCGGTTGAAAGTGGTGTTCAGTTTTTCGATCAGCCGAGTTGTCACCATCGCCCAGAGGTTACAGGCGGAGTTTTGGGGGAAGAGGCGTCTGATATGCTCAAGGCGTTCTTCCGTGCCAGACGCAAAATGGGGCGAAAAAAATGAAGACGAATTTGCGGGAAACTCTCGCGGCCCCTGCTCTAGACGAGGCTGGCGAGATCAAGGGCGGCGCATGGGTGGGCGTCATATTAGGCACAATCGCCGCTGTTCTCTATTCCTTGAAAGCTGTTTTCGTAAAGCTGGCCTATCTGCCAACGGATGGGGTCGTCGAGCAGGTCCCCCCGATCACCCTGATGATGTTACGTCTCGGGTTTTCATTCCCGATATACCTGCTGATCTTGGTTTGGGCGTGGCGTCGTGCCAAGGTGAAGCCGCGCGGGCAACACATCTGTTTGGCGATGCTAGCAGGAGTTTTAGCCTATTATGTCTGCACGTTCCTCGATTTCACAGGTCTCCAATATATCACGGCCCAGCTAGAACGGCTGTTGCTGTTTACCTATCCCGCTTTCGTTATTTTGTTCGGCGCTTTGTTCTTTGGAGGCACGCTGACGCGATGGGGTGTGGCATCCGTGGCACTGGCCTATTCTGGCTTGGCTGTTGTATTTCTGGGCGGAGACATCACGGAAAGCTCTAATCTTTGGCTGGGCAGCGGATTGGTTCTGGCTTGCGCGATGCTATTCGCTTTGTTCCAACTGATCGCGAAGGAATTCATCGACCGTATCGGATCGGAGCTTTTCACCTGTCTGGCGATGTTGGGCGCGGCGACCGCTATATTTTTGCATTTCATCATTAGTGCGCTGACCTCGGACGGGGTTGCTGCAGCGCTGGACCTGTCCCCTCGTATTTATTGGATCGGCTTGACCATCGCGATTTTCTCCACGCTGGTGCCTAGCTTCTTCATGAATATCGCGATTGGGCGTATTGGTGCACAGAAAGTCGCGATGCTGGGGATGTTTGGCCCGTTCGCCACGATTGTCGCAGCCATAATCGTCTTGGACGAGCCATTTGGTATGTGGGATGCGGTCGGAACCTGCGTCACGGCTGCGGGCATTGCCCTCTATATGAGATCCAGTAAACCCAAGCCACGCCAGACGTAAATCGCCCCGACGCAGGTGACTAAAATCCGCGTATATTTGCGGAACCCGATATCAGAGAACCGCTCCAGCATCATTGTGCCGAGCTTTGTTCCGAGGACCACGCAAGGGACTGCGGCGATCAATACCCAGAGTGGCGGTAAATCGCTGACGCCTTGGGCGCGTGCAAGAGGGATGCCGAAATAGGCGATTTTCACCAAGTGGCTCGCGAACATCGTCACGGCTTTCGTTGCGACAATGGCTTTGCGGCTCAGCGCGGTTTTGACGTAGAAGAAATCAAGTGCTGGCCCCGCAACCCCCGCACTCAGGTTTAACCCCATCACCATCGCGCCACAGATCGCCGCGTGTAGTGGTTTCTCTGCATCGCCCGCCAACCATCGCCGTGGAAGCCAAAGCAGCAGGGGCAGCAGACCGAGAGCCAAGAAGAGCTGCGCTTTGTCGGGCGTGAAAGCCGCCCAAAGCATCAGGCCGATGGCGGGCAGGGCGCCCAAAAACTGCCATCCCAATATATCCCACCGAATATGTTCACGCAGGATGACAGACCGAGAGCCATTGGAGACAGATTGCACGACGCCGTGAACAACCATAGCCGCACTGACGCTCATCAGGCTGGCGATGATGCCCATGAACACCAGTCCACCCGCCATCCCGAACACGCCGGAGATAACAGCGCAGAGCCCTGCGGCCAAAATGATTAACAATCCTGTCTGCATTTAAGAGATGGTTAACTACGTGATGGTTAACAAAACCCTATGTGGAATCACTCAGGCTGGGCGATTCGAAGGACTGGGCTAGAGGGTGGTTACTATGCGTTTATTCAAAAAAGAGGCTCCGCAATTCGGTGCGGATGATGTGAAAGCAACACAGGATGTTGTTGAAGCCATTACTGCCGCCTTGAAAACAGGCGCTGAGCAGCAGGATATAGCGGCAAAGCGTTTGGGCTCGCTGACAAAGGCGATGGGCAAGATGGATGCAAATGTCCGCCAAGCCACGCGTTTGCAGTCAGAGGTTACCCGCCTTGAGGAAGAGGCGAAAACAATTCGCGGCGATTTGGATAAAAAACGCGCTTGGGCACAGGAACAATCTGCGAAATTGGCGAATGTCCAAAAAGAGCGCGATAAGCTCCGCAACGACCTAGAAGGCTCGAAATCAGAAGTTTCCGCGCGCACTGAACGCGAGGCGGGCCTGCGCGAGACGGAAATGAAACTGCGCCGCGATGCAGAAATTCTAACGCGAGAGCTAAATCAGCGAACGGATCGTTTGGAAGATTTGGTCCTGACGCAACAACGCCTACAAGACGAGTTAGGGCAGGCGAAAGGCGCTCTGTCCTCTCATGCGCATAAGGCACGCGAACTCGAAAACGCGGTGGAAGAACTGACAGCGCGTTTGGATGAGAAAACGAAATCTGCGGATGCGTCCTTGTCGGCTCTGCGTGATTTGCGTCTCGACCATCATGCGGTGAAAGAGCAATATGTCTCTGCAAATTCACGCCTTCAGTCTACGGAATATGAGCAATCTAGCCAGAAGACACTTTTCGAAGACACGTTAAAGCGCCGTGCTGACGAAATCCTTGCGCTCAAAACACAGATCGAACAATTGACGACGCAGCTGCGCATTAAAGATACAATGGGTAGCCATTTTGATGAAGAAACAGCGGGACTACGTCAGGCGCTAGAAACAGAACGCGAGCGTAATTCAGTGAATGAGCAACGCCTGCGTAACCAAGCCGAAACTGAATCCCGTCAGTCCCGCGCTCTGGGCCAAGCTAAGTCTGAATTTGAAGTCTTGAATGCGAAATTTGTCGACGCCATGAAAGATCTGGACGCGCTACGCCAAGTCAATCGCGTGCAGTCACAGAAGCTCGAAAACTACGCGCAACTCAACAGCGCACCCGCGCCAAAGCGTGACTACGCGCCAGTTGTTCGCAATGAAGATGTAGGGCTTCTCAAGGTCGTAAAATAAGCGACGGAATTACCAAATAAGTAAGAAAAACCCGGCCAGTTGGTCGGTTTTTTTGTTTTTGGGGGGAGGAAAGTGAGTATTTGAAAGCCCGATGCCTGTCGTACCAATAACGCAATAGGGGGCTCATAGTCTTACTTGGAGCGATTTTAAGCCGCTCAGATTTTGCCGTTTGGGGGGGGCAAAGCAGACACCCCGATTTCGCGACCTATTGCGTACTCCCCTCAGAGTATTTTTGAGATTAAGGATGGCTACGAACGCGGCATCATCTGGTCCCAGCATAATTTTTGGGACTGGATTTTTGGCGAAGGGGTTTTTGATTTCAAGTACAATTTGGCACTTAAATATTTGAATGTAACAAAATATCTTGTATTAAAATTGGTGATCTATAAAGTTTGAAAGCTAGCGATACGGGCAATCGCTTTTTCAAAATTAGAGCTAAACATGGCTTTGCGTCCAAACAAAAGCGTAGGCTTTACCGAAGGGCATTTTCATGGCCGATCACTTATATTTTCCTAATTTTTCTCTTGGTGGTGTACGCCAAGAGGTAGGATATGAGACTTTCACTATCAACTAAATGGGCTTTTCCGGTTCCGCGAAAACGAAAAAACATCGTGAAGTTTTTTGCCATTGCGCCGGCGCTGATGTTGAGTGCAGGGTTCGCACTACCGCAAATTGCAAGTGCGCAGGAAAGTTTTCGCTGCGCGGGAGAGAACCAATATTGTAATTTGCCGGGTACTCATGATCATTATGCAACAAGTTACGGGTCTTCAGACCGGTCTGTTATCGTCGAGACCGAAAATTTAGGCACCATACCGTGCAGCAATGATTTAGGTGACCCCCACGGTAACGTTGGCAAATCCTGTAATGCAATTGAAGTGCGGCAGGCGACCTCTGAACCTGAGTTGTCATTTGCGCGGTGCGCAAGTGAAAACCAGAAGTGTACAGTTCCAGCTGCTGATGGTGAGTATGCCGTTGTCCGCTACGGCGCGAATGGCAAATGGCTCTATAATAACGTCGGCAGCGATGTGTGGTGTGCTAATGGATCCTTTGGCTTTAATTTTGACCCGATCCCTAACGTTGCGAAAGTATGTGAAAAATCGACAACTATGCTAAAGGGCGCTCCTCGCGGCTCAGAGAGTAGATGGCAAACTTGCGCAAACGAAGGCGGAGATTGTAAGCCGCGCGGTGGTTTTGGGACTTACCTTATCCGGTATGGGGCAGATACGCGCTGGCTCTACCGCACCGTTGTCGGAAATGCTCTTGGTTGCAATTCAAGCGCATTTGGAAGAGATCCAGCAGATGGCACTTTTAAACATTGCCAATATATGGGTTTGCGCACGGTTCGTAATGTTCAAGGGCAGTGGAATCGGCTCAATGCTTGCGGGGGATGTGGTGCAAACACTTACAAGATTACGAAGGGTGTTGAGAGAGGTAAAACACGTGAATCGACTTCACATTGGACACAAGAGGTCAAAGTGAGTGTAGAGTCTGGCTTTAAAGTTGCAGGTATCGGCGGAACGGCTAACGTGGAAACAACCACAACCTTTGGCAAGTCGGACACTGTTGCGTCGAGTTTCACAGAAACCGCTGGAACCGAGTTTGAAATTCTTTGTGACAAAGGCGCGTTATGGCAACTCCAAACAACAGTTGACGAATTTTGCCGCCCCAGTAGCGCGAGTTGTTCAACAACTGCAAAAGCTGAAGTATTTCAGTGTGCGACTGTTCAAGATCAGCCGAAGACAAGCTGGCCGGAAGGCGACGTCAAGATAACAAAATAAATCTGATTTTCAGTTTGATCAATTTAACCCGGCATCTCACTCTGAGGGCCGGTTTTTTTTTGGCCGCTATTGCAATTTATATGTAAGCGTTTAACTTTCCTCAACATAGTTCCATGGCAGCAATTTTCGAGGTCTGAGATTTTAGTGTCCTGGATATTGGACAGAGCATAAGTCAGCCAGCTTTGCGGGTTGACGCCGTTCAACTTGCAGGCCCTCGATGAGGGAGCTATGCCGATGAGGAATCGGGATTCCGTCTCTCAAAAAACCTAAATAATCAGGTTGGAATTCCACGAGGGCGTATATCTTGGTGCGGCCAAGAATACGAATACTGCGGGATAGACAAACATTACCAGCGGCCTATTTTGGGCGATGTAAGACACTGCCTAACGACTGCTTTGCTCCCTTAGATGCCATTCCGAAACTCTTTCCGCGTTTATAGAAATGTAGAAAATAAATTTTTCAATGCTTTACATCTATTTTCAAGAGAATGATCCCCGCTATCAAAACCTGTGATAACTTACACGAGTTCTTTCGGACATGGGACAGGCGGGGCCTCGCTTGCCAGTATCGAGAGACGGTGGGTCTGAGCGTTGGGTGGTGAGACATCTGGAGGTGCCGGGACTTTAGGAGTGAGAGCCGACCCGTCAGTCCAAGTGTCTGAACTCGGGGGTTTATGACTGGCCGCTTCTTCAAAAACCGCTGCTGCGTGGTATGCGCCATCCGTCTTACAATCGGATCGTGTGGTCTTTGCGTAAAACAACTTTTCTATTTTGGTATTCCATCGCGGAAACCAACCACGCGGGCCGTCCCGCTTATACTTTTTGGCTTCGGCAGTTCCCCCTGAAACAAGGAGGTGGGCTGTGGGGGCTTTCGCTTGGCTTATTTAAAGATATGTCATCCTCAGACTCTGTTGTTTGCAACTAAACAACTAACCGAGGACCTTTAGTGCCGTCACCAAATTGCATGAGTAATTATCGGCGCAAGGCCTCGAATAACGAAGTCTGAGAGAGCCGTGCTCAAACGTGATTTTGGGCTCGCGTCTGACAGAGCATCGCCGCTGTCCCCTTCGGGGCAGACCCTATCGGGCACCGTCGATGGGGTGTTACCTACTCGCAGCTTGCATCTGGCAGTTTCAACCGTTGTCCGATATCGAGAACATTTGCGCGGCCTAATCCGTTGAGGCGCGCGATGTCTTTAACCGTGGTGCAGTGTTCGCGGGCAATGTCCCAAACGGTGTCACCGCTTTGAACAATATAGGTGTAGCGATTATTTTTCTTCACTTTACGGACGCGCGTTGGAGGGGCTTCGCGTTCAATCTGTGGGGCGGAGGCGCGAACAACTTTCGGCTTTGCAGGGGCGAGGGACTTGCGGAGGAAGTAATCTCGGCAATCGACTTCGACCTCAGACAAAACACGACTTCCGCTTTCGCCGTCTTGGACGACCATTACGCGAACCGCGTCATTGGTGTCGTCTTGATCGATCACATTGGCGCGCATATTGTCGGTCTCGCAAATCATTGCGGCTTCATTGGGCGAAGAGTTGACCATATAGCTGGCGTTCTGCACCGGAGTTTTCGCATTGCGTTTCTCGATTTTTACGGTCGGAATGCTTTCTGAAACCGAAGCGCAGCCTGCCAAAATCATGGTAGCGGTCAGTAAATATATTTTCATTTTCATATCGGTCAGCCCGGACGGAGATAGGATTTGAGAGTAAACTCGCATGATTAGGGTTAGCAAAGCTTTAATCTATGGCGTCTTGTTGTCTTGACCGCTGTTTTGCAGGGTTTAAATCGCCTCTATGTCTCGTATTTTGAACAAGTATCTCACGCGAATCCATAAATGGGCAGGGTTGGTTCTGTCTCTCCAGATCGTCTTTTGGTTTGGGTCGGGTTTCTTCATGACGCTGTTTCCCATTGATCAGGTGCGAGGACGTCATTTGGTGGAAAAGCCTGTGTTCTCACTGACGGACACGGACTTGGTCTCCATAGAGCTGGCGATGACTGCCTATGACGGCAAACTCACGGGCGCCCGACTGGCCAATATCGCGGGACGACCTGTCTTTATATTGCTGGGTGATAACGGCACGATGATGCTGGATGCGCGGTCAGGCCAAAGTTGGGACGGGGTTGGCGAGCCAGATATCCGACGCGTAGCCATCGAGAGTTATAAGGGTGAGGGGACGTTAAGCGCGCTGCTACGATTGGATGTTGCGCCAAAGGATTATCGCGGCGCGTTACCTGTCTGGCAGGCGTCCTTCGATGATCACGCAAAAACGCGGGTCTATTTAGACCCGAATACTGCGGAGGTTCGGAGCGTGAGAACGCGGTTGTGGCGGGTGTTTGATCTCGCGTGGAAATTTCACATTATGGATGTGACCGGGGAGGATAATTTCAACAGTTGGTGGCTGCGCCTCGCGAGCGGGGCTGCCTTGATGTTCGCCTTGAGCGGAGTCGGACTACTCTGGTTCCGGATTGTGGCGCGGCCGCGCAGACGGCGACCGCGAGTTGTTTGAAAGCGCTTAGTTACAGGATCGACTGACCTGTTGCGTTCCAATCCGTCATGAAGCCTTCGAGACCTTTGTCAGTGAGGATGTGGTTAGCCAGAGATTTCACAACGGCTGGCGGTGCCGTGATGACGTCTGCGCCGACAAGGGCGCAGTCTTTTACGTGGTTCACATTGCGGATTGAAGCGGCGAGGA
>CALHXF010000171.1 GCA_938040095.1 uncultured Caulobacterales bacterium | reverse complement strand
CTCAGACGCAGATCGAAACGCTTTACATGTCGAAATGGCAGATGACGCTGTCTATATTGGCCCGTCTGCGGCGGCTGAAAGCTACCTCGTCGCGGATAAAATTATCGCAGCGGCTAAGTCATCAGGCGCACAGGCCATTCAGCCTGGTTATGGCTTCCTGTCCGAGAATGCAGAGTTTGCGACCGCCTGCACGGAAGTGGGACTTGTCTTTATTGGACCCTCTTCCAAGGCCATTTCTTTGATGGGCGATAAAGCCACGGCCAAACGGCGCATGATAGAGGCGGGCGTTCCGACACTCAACGGATATCAAGGCGTGGCTCAAGAGGACGGCATCCTTATTGAGGAAGCCGCGAAAATCGGCTTCCCCCTGATGGTCAAAGCCGCAGCAGGGGGTGGCGGGCGCGGTATGCGTCTCGTCGTAAATTCGGACGATCTTGACCACGCGCTCGCTTCAGCGCGAACTGAAGCGCTGTCCGCATTTGGGTCAGACACGCTTATTTTGGAAAAAGCCGTCATCCGTCCGCGGCATGTCGAGATCCAAATTTTTGGCGATAGCCACGGAAATATCATTCACCTCGGGGAGCGTGACTGTTCGGTGCAACGCAGGCATCAAAAGGTTCTGGAAGAAGCGCCCTGCCCGATCATGGACACTGACCTTCGCGCGCGCATGGGGGACGCGGCCGTCGCAGCCGCCAAAACGGTCGATTATGTTGGCGCAGGAACGGTCGAGTTTTTATTGGATTCAAGCGGCGCGTTTTATTTCCTAGAAATGAATACACGGTTGCAGGTCGAACATCCCGTCACGGAGATGATCACGAGTTTAGATTTGGTCGCCCTACAAATTCAAATAGCACAAGGACACAGCCTCGGCCTCTCGCAAGACGACATCCAGTTAAATGGCCATGCCATCGAAGCCCGTCTTTATGCCGAGGACCCGAGCAACGAGTTTTTACCGGCGACAGGCCGTATCACTCACCTGTCTTTCCCTGATAGTATTCGCGTGGATAGCGGCGTTGAACCAGGATCCGATGTTTCGCCCTTCTATGACCCGATGATTGCAAAGCTCACGTCATGGGGGCCTGACCGGGAAACTGCGAGGCGCAAGCTCGTGGCAGCTCTTCGGGATACGGTTCTTTTTGGCGTCACAACCAATAGAACGTTTTTAATTGAGGCCCTGGAAACGGAAAGTTTCGCGTCGGGTCAGGCCACGACAGGTTTCATTTCGGACAATTTCTCTGAAGACAGGCTAGCGGCGTCTAAACTCACGCAGGACATGGCCGCCTTGGCAGGTGTCACGCAATATCTCGCGGCACGTGACGCTTCACATGCGGTTGTTCCGCACGGGCTTTATGGATGGTCAAGTGCGCAATCCTTCCCAACCCCCTATGAGTATGAGGACATACGAGTAGAGATTATCGCACTTGGTCCCGACATTTTCAGCGTGAAATCTGGCGATGGAACCTTCGGAATAAATTCGAAAGTTTGGGGAACGTCCACAGCGCGTTTCACGATTGACGGTCGCCGCGTAGATATAAATTGGATGTGTTCGTCATCCACCCATCTTCATATGCAAGTAGACAGAAAAACCTTTGATTTGATCAACACACTCGCCATTCCGCGCCAAAGCGCAAAGACTATTGGGAAAGGCGATATTCGCGCACCGCTTCATGGGGCTTTGGCCGAGATATTTGTGAGCGAAGGCGAAAGGGTTTCTATCGGTACACGATTGGCCGTCGTGGAAGCCATGAAAATGCAGCATGATATTCTGGCAGATATTGACGGGAGCGTTGAAACAATTTTCGCAAAAAAAGGGACACAAGTCGGTGCGGATGCCCCGCTGTTCAAGTTGGAACTCTAAACAGGAAATCTGCGCCCGCGCGGAATTCGGTCTGCGATTTCCGATGCCAGGTCCACATCGGCTGGCACAAGATCAAGAGTGCGCAATTTATCGGGCCACAGCCAACGCGTCGCTTGCCCCTCCTTGGGACGTAAAAACCCATCCCATTGTCGACATAAGTAGAGCGGCATAAGCAAATGAAAATCGGGATAGGCGAAACTCGCAAAGCTGAAAGGCTGCATACAGGTTTCACAAGGTTCTATATTTAACTCCTCAAACAACTCGCGTTGCAGCGCGCATTCAGGCGTTTCACCCGCTTCAACTTTGCCACCCGGAAATTCCCATTTGCCTGCGTGATCTTTGCCCTCAGGTCGTTGCGCCATGAGAATGCGACCATCCGCATCGATCAAAGCGCAGGCGGCAACCAAAAGCGTTTTAGGCTTCAAGCTGGACATATTAGGAACGGTAGTCCGCATTGATGTCGATATAATTATGCGTGAGGTCACAGGTGTAAACCGTGGCGGCACCATCGCCGAGACCCAGATCAATCCGAATGACAATTTCGTCTTGCTTCATATAAGTCGCGCCATCTTCTTCTTTGTAACTGGCCGCGGGTTGGCCGCCCTCAGCCAAGACATGTGGCCCAATCCAAATCGAGAGCGTGTCACGATCCGCAGGCTCGCCCGCTTTCCCGACCGCCATAACAATACGACCCCAATTCGCGTCTTCACCCGCAATTGCTGTTTTCACGAGCGGTGAGTTTGCGACGCTCATACCGATACGATGAGCCGATGCGTCAGTCATCGCGCCGCCAATTTTAATCGTAACAAATTTCGAAATACCTTCACCGTCTTTAACGATCTGTTGCGAGAGGTCGAACAACACATCATGCAGCGCACGGCGGAAGTCTGCGAGCGCCGCATCATTGGAATCGGCTATGTCGACATGTTCTGCCGCGCCGCTGGCAAGCAATAGCAATGTGTCCGATGTGGAAGTATCGCTATCGACGGTGATAGAGTTAAATGTTGGCCCGACCTCGGCTGCCAGCAAATCCTGCAATACATTTTGCGGAAGTTTCGCGTCCGTTGCGACATAGGCAAGCATGGTCGCCATATCAGGCGCAATCATGCCGCTGCCTTTGGCAATGCCATTGATCGTCACAGTCGTATCGCCAATTTCGGCAGTGGACGTTGCGCCCTTAGGATGCGTATCTGTCGTCATGATGGCACGCGCGGCGGCTTCCCAGCCATCGGCAATAAGTTCCATATCATAGAATTTTACGACGAGTTTGTTGGCATCTAATGCCACACCAATAACACCAGTTGAAGCAATTTGAATGGCATTCGGATCAACACCGAATGCATAACCCGCACCATGCGCTGTTTCTACGACCGCGTCCTTACCTTTTTGCCCTGCAAATACATTTGCAGTTCCAGAGTTCACGATCACTAGACGGGAGTCCTCTGTTTTCTGTTTGAGGGCTTTACGCGACCAGTCGACAGGCGCCCCTGGACATTTGTTTTTCGTAAATACGCCCGCGATTTGCGTTCCCGGTTGACCGCGCAGCACCCACAGATCAGTGCGACCTTTATATTTTACGCCTGCTTCGGCCGTGGCCATTTCAAATCCAGCGAGCGGCGGAAGCGTTGGAAATTGCGCAGGCGCGAAAGGGCTAATCGTCATGTCAGTCATTTTCGGTCGTTTCATCAGTTACGTCTTCGGAATTAGTTTCAGGCGCAAGGGCGACATCATCAAGGATTTCAACTTCCGCCCCACTCCGCAATTCAGTCATCAAATCCTGTATGGCGTCAAAGGTCATGAAATTTGCGATCTTTGGACGGAGGGTTTCAAAGCTTGGTTGTGTCGCGGCACGACGGTCCAGCACCTCTGCGATATGCCAGCCAAATTCGGACCTAACAGGACCAACAAAATCACCTTCTGCGGCGCTAAAGATAGGTTTTGTAAAACGGCCATTTAACATATCCTGCGTGAAGTAACCCAATTCACCGCCGCGATCTGCGCTGCCTTTATCAATCGACTTTTCTGCCGCAAGGGCGATGAAATCTGCGCCCTCCTTGATCTGCGCCAACAAAGCATCAGCGTCAGCCTTGTCCTCAACGAGAATATGTCGGGCGCGCACTTCATCGCCCCGCGCAACCAATTTCGCCTGTTCGTCATACATCCTACGGATGGAAGTTTCGTTCACAGTGTCACTTAAATGACGTTCAACGCGCATATTTCCAAGGATGCGTTCACGTGCAGCGGCCAATCGAATTTTTGCCTCACGTTTCGCATTTAACCCTGTTGCTTCCGCGTCCAGCGCCAACAGACGTTGATCGATCAGCTCTTCCAAAAGGGGCCGATAGCGTTCATGGGTTTTGGGAAGACTGAGCCCGTCATCTATCAAATTTTGCTCCTGTGCAGCGAGATCAATATCAGAGGCAAAAAGGTCTGTGCCTGCGACACGCGCCACAACAACATCACCACCCGCACGTGCCACGCTCTCCAATGCAGGACGCGTGTCACTTTCTTGTGGCGCGCAAGACACAATGAAAACGGCTGCAAATACTACGGAAATCAGGGCTTTCATGGCCATATCCTGCTGCTTCGACCCTGTTTGATGACACTGCGAAACAGCGTCTGTGCGTTGACTTAGCGCGGTGCCATACCTAAGTCGACTGAAACCATAGCGAGGCTTGCGTAAGACGGCCCGCAATCGCCTTATCAGGACCTCCAATGCTCGGCATCGCCAAGAAGATTTTCGGCACGGAAAATGACCGTCAACTGAAAAAACTCCGCCCACTGGTCGAAAAGATCAACGGTCTGGAGCCTAAATTTGAGGCTATGTCGGATGAAGCCCTGCGCGCACAAACGGATGTTTACCGCGAACGCCACAAAGCGGGCGAGAGCCTGGATGACCTTCTTCCCGAAGCCTTTGCAACCGTACGCGAGGCCGCAAAGCGGACATTAGGTCAGCGCCATTATGATGTGCAGCTAATTGGTGGGATCACCCTGCATCGCGGTGAAATCGCTGAAATGCGGACGGGTGAAGGTAAAACGCTCGTCTCCACACTGGCCGCCTATCTCAACGCGCTGAGTGGTAAAGGCGTACATCTGGTCACAGTCAACGACTACCTCGCCAAGCGCGATAGCGAATGGATGGGACAGGTCTACACATTCTTGGGCATGACCGTTGGATGTATCAATAACCACGAAGCCTATGGCCCCGCCCGTAAGACAGCTTACGCCTGTGACATCACCTACGGCACCAATAACGAATATGGTTTCGATTATCTGCGCGATAATATGAAATATTCGGTTGAGGAAATGTCTCAACGTGGACATGCCTATGCGATCATCGATGAAATTGATTCGATCCTCATTGACGAAGCCCGAACCCCGCTTGTGATTTCTGGCCCAACAGATGACAAATCCGACCTTTACCGCACCATCGATGAAATTCTCCCTGAGATTGATCCGGAAGGATATGATGTGGATGAGAAGGCCCGTACTGCGACCTTTAACGAAGGCGGTAACGAGCAAATTGAAAACATCCTGCGGGAACGCGGACTGCTGGAAGGCGAAAGCCTTTATGACGTTGAGAACATCACCGTTGTTCATCACATCAACCAAGCCCTGAAAGCGCATAAGCTCTACACGGCCGATAAGGATTACATCGTCAAAAACGGCGAAGTGATGCTGATTGATGAATTTACAGGCCGTATGATGGACGGTCGACGTCTCTCCGAGGGCTTACATCAAGCGATTGAGGCCAAAGAAGGTCTAGATATTAAGCCTGAAAACCAGACGATGGCCTCGGTCACGCTGCAAAACTATTTCCGTCTCTA
>CALHXF010000170.1 GCA_938040095.1 uncultured Caulobacterales bacterium | reverse complement strand
CTGGCGTTCATGAACGGGGGAAGCCATTCGTATTAGATCGCAACTCAGAGTCAGATTGCGTGGCGGAGCTTGATTTGTCTGACGGATTTGATTTGATAGAGGATAAAAGCTGGATACAGACTCTCGGCTGAAATTACTCCCTCAATAACACGCGCGTGCCGGACTCTGATCTGAATATGTGCCGATCTAAAAAAGGTATGGGAAGGGTGTACTCATAAGACACACGGATATCAGCGAAAGTTTCGCCGTGCTCTTCCACTGTGAACACCACCGGCGTGTAAGTGCCGCCAATAGGGGCGTTCAATTCCGCAGTCAGCAAATCTTCGATTTCCGTCTGCGAGGGTTCGCTCATCATGCGAACATCTCGGCCCGTCTGTTCGCTGGCTCTTTGGGCTTGATGCGTACTGAAAAAATAAATGGAGACATGAAACAAGGCAAATATCATCATTAATACAAGGGGCATCACCAATGCCGCTTCGACAACATTGGCACCTTCATCATCGCGGACGAATTTGCGGAATATTTTGCGCATTTTGGTCATTAATTTACGAGCTTAACGCCTTCACCCGATGTGGAAATCGAACGCGTGCCGCGTGGGCCGCAATCATTATTGGTCAATGCAGAATTCCCCGAGAACTCAATCTGACTAGCGATGATCTGCGTGCAGTCGCTGTTCAAATCTGCGCCTCCGCGAAAGTCGAGCTTCTGGGTTGGGAAATATAGCGCGCCCTCAAACCGGGCGCCCTGATTCCCGTTGATTCTGACAACAGTGTTTGGGTCACTTGTATGTCGGTCCGCATACATTAAGATCCCAGCATAAGGTCCGTCAGGTTGGGCATAAAGTTCCATCACCCCACCATTTGTGTTTTCCAGACGGGCACCATTCATGAAGATCAATGTCACGCCTTCTGGTGGGCCATATATACTTCCCTTGGCTTTGACAAACATAGAGCCGCCACCATTAATACCATCAAAAATATAGACTCCCTTAGATAATAAATCCAAGCGCCCATTGACGCCATAGCCTTTACTTGGGCAATACCGTCCTGGGCTCATTTCCATAGCACCTTGACCAGTATAGACAGGGTCTTTGCACGCCATACCCAGCACATTCGCGGGTACATCCACATCAGCGTAAGGGTCGGTGACCTTAGGTGCATTACTTTCCGGGTCACCACAGGCCAGAGAATGTGCTGTTGATTCAGTGACCGTCCCTGATGCAGAAATGCAGTCCGCCGTAACAACTCCAGCGCCGCCAAGACTAAATGCTTCAGCTGCTGTGGAGTTTGTATGCATGGCGCAGCCTTCCATTTCGATATCCGCAGAGCCCGTAATCTCTATCGCGGCGGTGTTTGTGGGATGAAGCGCCAGCGCACAAACGGGCTGCCCTGCCGCCGAAACAACTGTGGCCTCTACTGTATGAACAAGGTCTTTTTGACTGGGAAATATACTTGAAAGATATCGATCCTGTTTTTGCGTAATTCGAACAAGCGCGCCTTCATTCCCGGCAAAGGGACCGGTCAAAATTGGAGTCTCTATCTCAATTGAACCGCCTGCAACCACATAACCATTTTCTATGGCGTCGCCTCTGCCTGCCAATTTTGCTTTGTCACGGTCACTTGTCATTTGGTATTCCAAGGCAACTGCCATGGCCGCCATATCCGCAGAGCTTTGAATACGGGCATTGCGTTGTTGGGCGTGTCCGGCGTCAATCGCAAGCGCGCCCATACCAATCAGAACCGGCAAAATAATCGCATAGACCATGGCCGTTGAGCCATTTTGGTCGGCTTTCCATCTCTTAAATAGTGACATGTTTGACATATTTCAGTCTTCCTAACGTAACCGCGTTACAAGTTTTTCGCGGATAGGGTCCACCCCGCCCTTCAGAGAGGCAGCTTGATAGTCAATGATAATTTCGGCGATGACCCGCGACCTTGCCCCATCCGAACAGTTCATAGGACAGAATTCTCCCGTACCGGTTTCGACAAACTGAGCACGGCTATAAAAAGTCAATCGATCGGCTAATTCGTCCGTTACTCCAGCATCTTCAGACTCACTCGGAGACACCACAGGACAAGCGCAATATGCATCAATATTAATCTCGTCCAAATCAAGAGGCAGCCCGGACGCATCCTTGATAATAAGTTTAGCCGTTGTTATCCAGTCTCCGGGTTGCTCCTCCCCGTTTTCATCTTGCTTCTTCGCTAAACCGCTTAAATCACCTGTCGCAACCTTATCATGCAAATAGCTCGCACCCGAATAGGCACCCGTGTAGACTTTTTGATGATTGTAAACTGAGAGGCCGAGGCTCCCGCCCACCAACATACCGAACAATATAAAAGGGGCGACAAGCGCTGTTTCAACAGCGATCGCACCTGATCTATTTTTAAAAAAGACCCTTTTAAGGTCCATAGTCTTGCGCGCGAGCGAACGCGCCCACAGCCGGAGTCCGGGCGCAGTAGAAATAGCATCATTGCTTTTTAAAATAAGTCCCACACTTATATCCATTCCGCGCCCGCAGTGCAGCCGACACCTAAGTTTTAGGCCCGACTATAAGATGGATGATAGTGTCAAGAGAAAAATTTGCTCTTAATTTCTATGATGAAAATTTAGTTAATGCAGTTTTCGCAGTCGTCAACGCCCGATAATTAGTGATGTCTTCTGCATCCTTCAAAACTTGGTCCCTGTTTCGCAAGTGCGTCTGGATAGAAAATTCCTCAGACTTTCAATGTCTTATAAAAAACCCAAAAAGATGCATCCGCACATTGGGTTCTTGCCCGCATATTTAGTCTTGTCTTCTTCCACAGGGCGGTCAGGTGCACATTGGCTTAATCGGGAAGAAGCGGCGCTTGTCATTGGAGTGTTGGGGGTAATGTCCCAAAACTTGGGTGGCCTATCGCGAGCTTATTACGCCTCGACTGCGTAGCTAGGCCGGTAGCGCAAAAAGGCGTCGTCGTGTGGGGCTTCTTGGCACTTCGTGCATTTCCTGACTAACAGGAATTGCACGAGCTGGGAGGGCTCAAAGCATTCGCATACCGCATTCGCAACCGCAGAGCCTAACCACCCACACGAACATCCCTTTTAATTTTAGACTGAGAGAAACGCGAAATGAGATGAG
>CALHXF010000169.1 GCA_938040095.1 uncultured Caulobacterales bacterium | reverse complement strand
CCAAGGCGTCGTGGCCGACCTTCTCCGCACCATCCCCGGCCTCGCGGTCAGTCAAAACGGCGGCGCGGGGTCCCTCACCCAAATTCGGCTGCGCGGATCAGAAGCCAACCATATCGTTGTCATCATAGACGGCGTCGAAGTGGCCAATCCGTCCGATGGCGCATTCGATTTTGGCGGGCTGCGCACGGAAGATGTCGTGAAAATCGAAGTCCTGCGCGGCGAGCAATCCGCGCTTTACGGGTCTGACGCGATTGGCGGCGTCATTGACATCATCACCCGTGCAGGAAATACGACGGAGAGTTGGAGCGCGAGCGTTGAAGGCGGCAGCCGCGACACGCTCGAAGGCCAAATCAGCGCCGTCATCCCGCTGGGCGACGCCGCATTGAGCGTAAACGGAAATGCCTTCAACACAGAGGGTTTCGATATTTCGGGACTTGGCGGCGAAAAAGACGGCACGGAGTCCCAGTCTTTAAATCTAGGTTTGAATTCTGTTGAGTTTGGCGGAGTCTCGCTGAGTGGGAAATACGGTTACTCCTTCCGCGAGACAAACTTTGATTCCGACTCAGATTTCAACGGACGCCTCGATAACACGGCTGACGAAACCGAAGTGAAGACCGAGACTGCGCGGATTGATGCTCGGTTTGATCTCGCCGGATTTGATCATAAGATCACAGCCACCCAAACGGAAACCGACACCGATACGGTTGGCGGTTTTTCGTCCCGTTCTATCGGCAAACGGAAAGCCGCGAATTGGGCGGCCAAACGTGATTTTAGCGACGCTCACAGCCTCACGAGCTTGGCCGAAGTTGAAACGGAAAGCTATGAAATCCGCCCCAATTTTACGGAAGTCGGCGCGGAACCGGAAAACACGAATTATGCCGTAGCCGGTGATTACCGCTATGCGGGCGATGACCTCACATTCACCGCTTCTGCCCGACACGATATCAACGATCTCTTCGATGACTCCACAACTTGGCGCGTCGGCGCGGGGTATGGCTTCTCTTGGGACGGCCGCATTCGGGCGTCGATCGGGACGGGCGTGAAAAACCCGACCCTGATTGAACTGTTCGGATTTTTTCCAGCCTCACGATTCACTGGCAATACAGACCTGCAACCGGAAACATCTCTGGGTGTGTCCATCGGCTATGAACAATCCATCGGCAATCTAGATTTCAGCGTCGACGTTTTCCGCTCGGAATTGACAGACGAGATCGCGACCATATTTAATCCAGATTTCACCTCTACGGTTATTAACCTAGGCACCGACAGTTCACGAGAAGGAATTGAGTTAGCTGCAAGTTGGTCCATTGATGATTTCAGCCTGTCCGGCTCGGCAAGTTTTTTGAACTCCGAACAAAATGACCTTGAAGAAATCCGCCGTCCAAAGGTGCTTGCGAACGCAACAGGCACATGGAACCCGATAGATGAGTTAGCCTTAACGGTAAACGTCGATCATAACGGATCGCAACTCGATACGGATTTTGCGACATTCCAAAATGTGAAACTGGATAGCTTTACACTCATCGGCGCCAATGCACGCTTCTCTGTGACTGATGCGGTTGCGCTCACACTGCGAGGCGCAAATCTTCTAGATGAAGACTATCAGGAACTCGTCGGATACGCGTCGCCGGGTCGCGGAGTCTTTGCCGGCCTTGAACTGGATTTCTAAGGCGTTCGAACAATCATCGCGTCAACCGTATCAATCACAGGCTCGCCCATAAACGCGTGATAACGCTGAACGGAAAACCCCTGCTCTCGAAGTTCGGAGAGCAGGCTGTCATCCCCAAGCAAATGCGCCGTTCCAACGGCCACAAAACCCGTCCCGCTGTCTTCCATAAAGCGGGACAATTTTTTGGCCCAAGCGGTGTTTCGATCGCGCAAGAGACGATTAAAGACGAGCGGAGAACGCGCTCTCATCGGGCGAATAAGCTGCTCTGTCAGAAAGTCCGTTCCGCCAACGGACCATTGCTCGGCGATTTCGGTTGCGTCTTCGCCCAGCGAGTTAAACTGCTCTAGGGTCTCGGTCAGAATATTGAGCTGTACCTCTTCGGGTAAATCAGCAGATGCTCGAATTTGTGTCTCTAAGCTCTCTAAATAAATAATGTTCTTTCCTTCCCGAACAGCGCGGGATTTTAGGGCTTCATCCGCCGAGAGCTCACCAGACAAACCAACATTCTGCGCGGCCGCGAACGTCAAATATTCAGAGGCCAGCCAAGGCTGCATGCCGTCCAAAGCTGCAATCGTCAAATCTCCATTATTCGCTGCGGCTTCCATTAAATTACGTTGGTAATTATCCAGTCGGTCAGTCAACCGGAGCCCATCATTGCGGAGCCCCAAACGGGTCGTCAAAACCGTCGCATCAATTTTCCCGGAAGTCCCCGTATCGACTTCAAAAAAAACAGTTCCGGCAGCATCGAAAGCCTGGCGCATATCTTCACGTTGCCAAACCAAATCATCCGGAAGCAAATGGACCGTGCCAAATAAATATAGCGTCGAGTCGATGTCTTTGACCACCCAAATGGCGGGACCATCATTGCGAACACGCGCCTCTTGGACGCGGTCCGCCACTGATGAGGTCGCAGAGCCTGATCCGTCAGAGGGAGTGCAACCGGTCAGAGCAGACAGAATGAAGAGGACAGATAGGGCGCGTTTCATGAAAACCTATTTGCGCCGTCCCGTTAG
The DNA here is from genome assembly GCA_938040095.1 of uncultured Caulobacterales bacterium. Lineage (GTDB taxonomy): Bacteria > Pseudomonadota > Alphaproteobacteria > Caulobacterales > Maricaulaceae > Litorimonas. The sequence goes on along the minus strand of CALHXF010000169.1, from coordinate 2,593 downwards.
CCGTTTCAACCGCTGGACAGCGCGTCATTGCAGCGCTAAGGGGGCGCTCCAAAAGCACCCGTAGCTCAGCTGGATAGAGCGCTGCCCTCCGAAGGCAGAGGTCACAGGTTCGAATCCTGTCGGGTGCGCCATTGCATTTCGGTTTTGGACGCTCATTATGGCTATGCAATCGTTCTAAGGCCCTTGAGTGAACAACCAACAAAGACATAGCGTTTTCACTTTGCTCTATGCCATGGTTTTGATTGATAATCGGGTGATCAAGGTAGAAGTTGACCAGTATTTCAAAACCTTAGAAGACTTCCTGATAGAGGTTGCGTTTCTCACAACCTTGCAGGCCAAGGCAATGATTTCCAACTGGTTCGTGCAAAATTACAGAGATATACTTGCTGCAATGAAATCACAGGAGCGCCTAGATTTCTTGTTAAATCACGCGGAAAATCTCAAATCCTATGAACATAGGCAAAAGGTTTTTGATATGCTGAAGGACATCGCCGTCGCAGACAATGAGTTCCATACGACAGAACAACAGATCTTGAATGTGTTTTCGGAAGTCTGGGGACTTGATGGATAGAGAAAACTCGTATTTTCTGCAAATCCGTCACACCAAAATAATAAAGGCCAGAGCAGGGAACGCTCCGGCCTTTATAGGTGTGAAGTTTCAGCCTGGGAGGGGTCGAAAACTTCACGTTTGACAACCATCGCTTAAATACTGGGTGGGGTAGTTTTAAGCAACAAGCCTGCCGCCGGGTGCAGCGGTAGAGGTCATGCGTTTGTCAAATTCGAATATTTGTTGTTGATCAAGTTCCGGACGTCTGCGGGATGGCAAGAAGATGATGTTGTCCTCTGACAACTCCACAACAGTCGCGCCCTCACGAATTGCGGAAATAATGTCTGCATTGGAAACAAAAGGCCCAAGCTGATGAAGAAGATCGAGCTGCGCTTTTTTATTCTCTATGGTTGCAAATGCGGCTGCTTGCTCAAGGGAGATAGCCCGATTGTTGAAATGCTGCAACATTTCAGGGTGAAGACCGATCAAGCTAAGGCAGTCTTCAACGACAGACAAATCACATTCGTATCTTTGCGCGATTGAAACATGGGACGTTGACGTTTGCGCATCCAGAATAATTTTATGAGCCAGTTCCGGACCAGTTAGGAGAAGCGGTCGGCGGCTCTCTAAAGGTTTCAGGCTTACCACATCTTGAACAATGCAAGGCACTTTAACGATAGCTTTCGTCAAACGCTTTAGCTTTGTTAGGCGGCGAACAATGGATAGTCGCTTTTTTCCATCGACCACGACAAACTTGCTTCCGTGTTGCCTAACAATCAGGGGGTTTAGGAGTCCGTCTCTAATAATGCTGTTTGCAAGCCAAATGTCAGAGGCTTTGCGCCCGCCTCTCGACTTAAAAGAAACCACGTCTCCTTCATCTAAAATGAGTTTGATTGGTATCAGTTTCGGGGCCATTATATCGTCCTTCGCTCAGCGCACCGGGGATTGTTACCCGCCACACCTATCGCTTGGACGTCCAATCCTGAACAGTTCCTACAGTTTTCGTGAGTCAACAAGGTTGTCCACAAGTCGATGATTGAAAATTCAAATTTTTTAAGAAAAAATTCCCGTTTTTATTCAAAAACTTAACTGGAATTCCAGGTTCGCTAAATCCTTAATATCCATTAACTTTTTCATGGTTGATAAATCACTAAATTATTTAGTTAATTGAATGTTCAAGAAGAGTCCGCTTCATAATATTTCATTAACTGAATCGTGCTTATAAGGTCCAGCGTACGCGCACCTTGCCTTGTGATGAGCCTGTTATCATCTGAAAGACTTATTTTGAAAGGGTACAAAATGCTCTTAGAAGCCTCAAATCCTAAAAACACAGCTACTACATCCGTCCACACCTTTCCTCCTTCACATTGGAAATATGTTCTAAAGTTGCTGGGACTTATTATTGTGGCCGATAGAAAAGTTTTGAAAGAAGAAGTTGACGCCTATCTGGATGTCGTCGCAGAACTACGTGCAGTTATTGATCCAACTGTCTACCTGACACGTCATATGGCTCGGGATTGGTTTATGTTAAATAAGCCCGGCTTGGAGGCAATTATCGAGAGTTTAGCCTATGACACGGCTCTTTGCGAAATTCTCGCGCCGATTAAATCAATGCCGCACAAGCTGGATGTAATCTCCGGGATGGTCAAAATTGCGATCTCAGATGGCGTCTATGCGGACATTGAAAAAGGTCTCATCAAAAAGACCATTCTTTATTGGAATGTCGGAAGTGGCCAGCAGCATAACGTCGATTACAGCATCGCGCCGACCCAGGTCGAAACAGCATAATTCTTTAGCCACTCGAATTACTCTACACCTCACCTCAATCTTTTTTTGCAATGAATATATAATAGGCCGCGAAAACAAGTGGGACTCAGGTTGACGCATCGAGGGGTTGAGATTAGCCCACCCCTAAGAAGCCATAGAGAGCTCTTGAATTCCAAGACTCGCGGCAACGTTTTCGACAAATGCTCTCATTTGCTTCAGGCCGGACGGTTTTAACAAGTATCCTTTTGCACCGGCCGCCAAGCATGCACTACGATCCGT
>CALHXF010000168.1 GCA_938040095.1 uncultured Caulobacterales bacterium | reverse complement strand
TTCAACGCCAGATGGCTGAACGACGATTGTTTCAGTCACTGTTTCGAATGAAGCAGGGATTGATACGAGTTCGCTTGAGGCTTCCTGAACAACGACTGTCTCAGAGACTGTCTCATAGACAGCTGGGACAGAGACATATTCAACAGACGCAGGCTGAACGACGACTGTTTCAGACACTGTTTCGAAGGTCGCTGGAATTGTGATCAGATCGGAAGAGGCTTCCTGAACGACGACTGTTTCAGACACTGTTTCGAAGACGGCTGGGACAGAAACATACTGAACGCCAGCAGGCTGAACGACGACTGTTTCAGACACCGTCTCATAGACAGCTGGAACAGCGACGAGTGTTGTAGACGCTTCCTGAACAACGATTGTTTCGTTGTATGTTTCGTACTTGGCTGGAACAGCTGCATATTCAACCGTAGCAGGCTGAACGACGATTGTTTCAGTCACTGTTCCGTAAGTCGCAGGAACAGAGACGAGTGTTGTAGAGGCTTCCTGAACAACGATTGGCTCTTGGATTGTCTCATAGACCGCTGGGATCGAGACATACTCGACGCTAGCAGGTTGAACGACGATCGTTTCGTTTACAGTTTCGAATGTCGCTGGGATTGTGATGAGTTCAGATGATGCATCTTGAACAACAACTGTTTCAGAGACTGTCTCAAATACGGCTGGAACCGTTACATACTGAACGCCAGCAGGCTGAACGACGACTGTTTCAGTGACCGTTTCAAACGACGCTGGGATGGTGACCATCTCAGATGAAGCGTCTTGAACGACGATTGTTTCTGAGACTGTCTCATAGACAGCAGGAACAGAGACATATTCGACAGTTGAAGGCTGAACGACAACTGTTTCGGATACAGATTCGTAAGTCGCTGGAATTGTGATCAATTCGGCAGAGGCTTCCTGAACAACGATTGTTTCGTTGTAATTTTCATAGACAGCAGGAACCGAAACATATTCGACGCCAGACGGCTGAACGACGACTGTTTCAGTTACGCTTTCGAACGACGCTGGAATTGTGACCAACTGTGTTGACGCTTCTTGAACGACAACCGCTTCGGACACTGTTTCATATACGGCAGGAACAGTAACATATTCAACCGTAGCAGGCTGAACCACAACTGTTTCGCTGACAGTTTCGAAAGAGGCTGGGATAGAAACAAGTTCGCTGGACGCTTCTTGAACAACCATAGTCTCGGAGACTGTGTCGTAGACAGGTGGAACAACTTGATACTCAACCGTAGCAGGCTGAACGACGACTGTTTCAGTGACAGTTTCGAACGACGCAGGGATTGTTACCAATTCGGAAGAGGCTTCCTGAACAACCAATGTTTCTGTGTAGTTTTCATACTCGGCAGGGAGCACTGAGTATTCGACGCCAGCAGGCTGAACGACGACTGTTTCAGTAACGTTTTCGAATGTTGCTGGGGTTGTAACCAACTGCGTGCTGGCCGCTTGGACCATAACGCTTTCAGTCACTGTTTCGAAGACAGGTGGGACAGTTACGAGCTGTGTAGACGCTTCCTGAACAACAACTGTTTCAGAAACAGTTTCGAATGTTGCTGGGATCGTGACGAGCTCTGTCGCAGCTTCTTGGACAACGATTGTCTCAGAAACTGTCTCAAAGACGGCAGGAACAGTAACGTAATTTACGCCAGCGGGCTGAACGACAACTGTTTCAGTAACAGTTTCGAAAACAGCTGGGATCGTGACAAGCTCTGTTGCCGCTTCTTGAGCAACAACTGTTTCGCTAACAGTTTCGAAGACAGGTGGGACAGTTACGAGCTGTGTAGACGCTTCCTGAACAACCACTGTCTCAGTGACAGTTTCATATGTTGCAGGGACCGTAACGAGTTCTGTTGCAGCTTCTTGTGCAATCGCTTGCTCAGTGACTGTTTCGAACTGTGCTGGGATGACTGTGTATTCAACAGAGGCGGGCTGAACGACAACAGTTTCTGCGACAGTTTCATATGTTGCAGGGATCGTGACGAGCTGTGTCGACGCTTCCTGTGCAACCACTGTTTCTTGAACAGTTCTGAAAGTCGCTGGTGCAGTTACGAGATCTGTGCTCGCTTCCTGAACAACAACAGTTTCTGTGTAATTTTCATAGACAGCAGGGATAGTTACATACTGAACTGACTCTGGCTGAACGACGACAGTTTCAGAAACTGTTTCGTAGACTGGCGGGATCGCGACAAGCTCGGAGCTGGCTTCCTGAACAACAACAGTCTCGGAGACTGTGCGGAAGGATGCGCGACCTGATGTGTTTCCACCTTGGTAAGCGTTAACTGCAGAGCGAGACACGACGCGTCCGCCAGAGGCAACGATGTTACCGGAAGCATCAAGTGAACCGACGCTAGAACCAGATGCGTTGTAGACTGTTCCGTTAGATGCAACCGAGTAAGTGGTGCCGCCAACAACAAGACGTGTACGCGAAGAGCCTGTGCCGATAAGTGTGAGGGGGTTCACAGCATTTGCTGCCAGTACGCTGCCGTTTGAAGCAACGATGTTGCCTGAGGCATCAACGGTACCGATGCGCGCGCCCGCAGCATTCGTAACCGTTCTGGCAGAGTTGATTGTATAAGGGGTGCCGTTGATAGTGACCGTTACGGCACCACGACCTGGAACAACTGAACCGCCGCCAGCAACGACGAGCTCGTAGCTTTCTTCTTGGACGAGAACACGTTCAGTGACGGTTTCAAGTTGAGCAGGGATCTTTCTGATCTCTTCGCCAGCTTGACGTAGGACGACCTGTTCAGTCGAAGTTTGATACTGAGCTGGTACAATAACACGAGCAAAGCATTCGCCAGGAAGCGGATTACCCGGTGGTAGCTCCTGCGCGAGTGTAGGTGCGGCTAGTACCGCGGCCGATGCGGCCAATAAAAGAGTGCGTTTCATATTACGAAAACCCCCAAAGTCTTCCAGTGTCGTTATCCGCGAAATGCGAATATCTCAAAAAAGCTCAAATCATCCGCGTAAACGGACCTAGAGCGTTAACTTCCTCTTAAACTCTGAGGAAGGTATTTCAACGGCTAAATGGTAAGACGCGAAAAGGTCGGAAGAAAGACGCCTCAGCGGCGTGTAACATCTCCTGATCTCCCCTCGTATCTCCATAAGCCTCAAGTATTCTTACAGTATGTGGCGTAAATTGGTCCAAAATGCGGCGAACCTTATTTGCCCCCCAAACATTATAGCCTTCGATCGCGCCAGTGATTCTGCCGTTTTCTATCGCTAATTCTGTCGCCATGACGTGATCTACCTGAATGCCACATGAACTCGCCCAATAGCGAAGATATGGGCCGATCGATGCGCTGCATATATATAATGACTCGGGCCCGCAATTTTCGTCATCCAATCGGGACTTGATATGATCCAGTGCAGCAGGGCGGATAAGGCCAGGAATGACGTCGCGCGCGAACTCTGCGGCGCGACTCTCAATTTTTTCGGCGTGTTCACCCGTGAAGAAGCGTTTGATCACGGCGGCTTTCACTGCGTGTCGGTCAATACGGCCCAATTTATAGGCGGCAAATGTCGGGAGGAGACGCAAGACTTTTCCTGCCCAATTTAGCGATCCAGCGTAATATTTCAGGAAAAGCGCAAATGTATCACGTGTCGTAATCGTCCCATCAAAATCAAACACCACGATTTCAACCACAGGTGCGGATTCGGGCGAATCAATTTTAGCCGTTTTTGGCGACAGTGTTTCATGTGTTGACATTGCGCGCGTCATACGACGAATCGGGAATCATGCAAGCGCCAAATTCTACCGTACTTGCCAAAATGATAATCTCAGTAAAGTTGTGGAAAACTAAGCTGCGTAACAACTCTTGCCCTACATTGCGCTGCATCCCAGATAAGAGCTAAGCGAATCTCTTATTGACCTGTTTTCGGATATATCATGCGCACTTCATTCTTAACGCAAGCCTCTGTAATTGCTCTTATTTTTCTAGGTGGGTGTAAGGCGAGCTCTCCAGAATTTGACCCTAATATTGACGTGCCTTTCGCCCATATGGCGTCTGATTTATCCGTCGATCCTGCGATTACATATGGCGAGCTGCCAAATGGGTTGCGCTATGCTGTAAGGCAAAATGCGACGCCTACGAAAACTGCGTCCTTATTGATGCGGGTGGACACGGGATCGCTGAACGAAACAGACGAGACACGCGGGCTCGCGCATTTCCTCGAGCATATGGCATTCAACGGATCAGAGAATATTCCAGAGGACGAAATGACGAAGCGTTTGGAACGTTTCGGCTTGGCTTTTGGCGCAGACACAAATGCCTCGACGGGGTTTGTAGAAACAACCTACCAGCTCGAATTGCCTGATGTTTCCGAAGAGATGTTGGATGAAACACTTGGGATTATGCGCGAAACGGCTGAACGCTTGCTCCTCGCCCCAGATGCGATTGATAAAGAACGAGGCGTTATTCAGGCGGAACGTCGCGCGCGCTCGAACCCAGCTTTCCGCGCCTTCTTGGATCAGTTGGATTTCTACGCGGGACATACGGTTTTGCCTGCGCGTTTGCCGATTGGCACAGAAAGCACGATTGATACCATTCAACCCGATCAGTTTCGTGACTTTTACCGCCGTTATTATCGCCCAGAAAAGACCTTCATCACGCTTGTTGGTGATCTGGAGCCTGCTTTTGCGATTCAGAAGATTGAAGAATATTTTGGAAATTGGGTCGCTTCCACTGATTTTGAAGCGGGTAACACTGTCGAAATCGACTCTGTGGCGATCACGACACCGCGTACGCGGATTTATTCTGACCCTGAAATTCAAACCTCGGTGAATTTGGCTGTCTTGAAGGTCGTCGAAGACGAACGCGATAGTGTTGCGAACCGCAAAGCGGGGCAAATCGAAGGATTCGGCAATCGGATGCTTAATCGACGTCTCGGGAAATTGGCAAGGACAGAGAGCGCGGCCTTTATTTCGGCGGGCGTCGGGCGCAGCAACTTCTTCGATGTCGCGGAAATCTCATCTCTCACTGTCAATGCGCAGCCCGAAAATTGGGAAGCGGCTCTCGCACAAGGGGAACAGGCTTTGCGTCAAGCTTTGGATTTTGGCTTCACGCAAGCGGAATTGGACGAGCAACTCGCCAATGACGAAAATGCGTTGAAAGTCTCCGTTCAAACCTCACCGACACGCCGCACGCCGCGTCTGGCCCGTCAGATCATGGGTGCATTTGGCGGTGAATCCGTCGTGACCACGCCAGAATCGGCGCTGGAACGCTTTATGGATAGCAAAGCAGACATGACATTGGATGCCGTCACTGCGGCCTTTCGCGAAGGCTGGGCGGGTCTTGACGCCGCGCCACAACTTTACATGCAAACCTCCAATATTTTGGAAGAGGGCGGAGCGAAGCTTTCGGCGGCCTATGAAGCGTCGACACGTGTCGAGGTCACACCCCGCGCAGAGGATAAAAAGCTAACATTCGCCTATGATGATTTTGGCGATGCTGGGAAAGTGGTGAAACGTGAACGGATTGAGGACTTAGATGCAACCCTCACGACATTCGAAAATAATGTTCGATTGAATTTCAAGCGCACAGAGTTCGAGGATAACGTCGTTCGGATTTCGATGCGTATTGGCGCGGGTACGTTAAGTGCGCCCGTCGCTGAGGCGCCTGGGTTTGAAACCTATGCGTCGAATATGCTGTCACTCTCTGGTTTGGGACAACATTCCGTGGATGACATTGGAACCTTAATGGCGGGACGATCCGTCGGTGTAGGCCGGAGTTTAGGCGCGACGGCGACAGGACTATCAGGATCAACAACGCCAGATGATTTGGAACTTCAGTTCAAACTCATGGCGGCTTATGCGACTGACCCTGGCTATCGTCCAGAAGCTCAAGCGCAGTATGATAAATATATTCGGTCTTGGTACCCTACCTTGGACAGTACACCAGCGGGTGTTGCAGGACGGGATTTAGGGCGCATCCTGCGATCAGGTGATCCACGTTGGGGGCTGCCAGATGAAGCAGACTTGCTGGATGTTGATTTTGATTTAATCAAAAGCTGGATGGACAACAATGTTCAAAACGGCGCGATAGAGATCACTGTCGTTGGGGATGTGGAAGAAGACGTCATCGTCGATGTTGTGAGCAAGACATTCGGAGCGTTGCCGAGCCGCCCTGCAGAGAGCTACGTTCCAGATGCCTCGCTGACCGATATTAAATTTCCAGAGGGAACAAAACGCCCTATCAAATTGAGTCATGCAGGGGATGCCGAAACGGCGCGCCTATATGTTTACTGGCCAGCCCCTGATGGACGTGACGTTAAGCAGTCGCGTTACGTTCGGATGGTATCGAACTTGTTTGAGCTACGTTTGACTGAAGTCCTACGTGAAGAAGAGGGGGCAACCTATTCTCCGGGTGTGTCCCAATCCAGCTCTCGCCTTTATCCTGGCTATGGCTTTATCGGCGCACAAATCGAGGTCAGCCCTGACCGCATCGATTTGATGGCAGAGAAAATCCGTGAAGTCGCAGAAGAATTTCGTTCAGGGGATATTGAAGCCGATGTCTTTGATCGTGCGATTAAACCTGTGCTGGAAAATTTGGAAACCAGCGTTGAAAACAACAGTCTATGGATGAGTGTATTGAGCGAAGCACAATCTGATCCGTCAGGCATCGAGCGGTTTCGCACTCGTGAAGAAACGTATCAAAATATGACATTGGCAGATTTGAAACCTGTTGCGAAACAGGTTTTTATCAATAGATCGGCTGTTGAGATCCAAATTCTACCTGAAGGATAGGGGGAGCTTTGCGCGAACTTAATGATGGGTTAACCTTGGATTCATCGCGAAGGTGACTGAATTTAAACCCTTTTTCTCCATCCTTCGTTTAGATTTAAGGTTTCATTAACTACGTTTTTCGCCTTTGCGTTTCAGAGCGAGACACATTCTCGTTCTGGCAGAGTGGATGCAACATCATTCCTATAACGCGGTCACACCGTTCCAAAGCGGGCCTCATCGGGCCATGTGACCAAATAAGGATGTGAATGATGAAACGGACTTTTAATCATATCGCTGACCGGTATCGGACTGAAACACGCGGCAATGTCGCGGTTATGTTTGCGATCAGTCTCTTTTTTCTAATCGGTTGCTTGGCAATTGCCGTTGACGGCACGAACGCTTTTTTCGCAAAGCAACGTCTACAAGACACGACAGACGCGGTAGCGTTAATGGCGGCGAAAGACAAAACGCTCGATACGGATGCCAAAATAATGGAAGCGGCGCAGGCGCTTTATGATGCGACTTATCCTAATCAAGACGGCATACGGATTGTCGTTCAAAACGTTGTGCGCGTAGGGGACGAAGTCACTGTCACCACAAAAAACAATATCGACACCTATTTCACCGGCATTTTTAATCGGAAAGATATGGATGTTGGCGTCCAATCTACGGCAACTTACGCGGATAAAGCGATGGATGTTGCTTTGGTCCTCGACACCACTTTTTCAATGTCTGACAATAATAAGATCGGGAACTTGAAGGCCGCCGCGGGCGGATTGTTGGACACATTTGATGACCTCGACAATGAAAATCTACGGGTCGCTGTTGTACCTTTTTCCGAATATGTGAATGTTGGTAAAAGCCGTCGCAATGCGAAATGGTTGGATGTTCCTGCGGATGAGAAAGTCTGCTGGATGAAGAGAGATGTTCTCTCAAGCTCGAATTGCCGCCGTATCCAGAAAACGTGCTCCAGCGATGGTGTCTCATATGATTGTTCATACAACAAATGCGACAAAACCTTCAGTGCACCATATGAGAAGTGCGGAACACGTCGTTGGAATGGCTGCGTTGGCTCTCGGACAGCAGGATATGATGAGCGTGCCGCCTTCAACGGTCGCAAAGTCCCAGGTCTTTTGAGCGTGAGCTGCGCGACAGAGCTTCAGCCTTTGAACCAAAGTATGAAGACGGCAAAAGCTACAGTCTCGGGTCTCAAGGCGCGCCAAGAAACTTACATCCCAGCAGGTATTCTTTGGGGCTGGCGCACACTCGACGAGAGCGATCCATTGTCCTCTGCAGGTGCGAAAGTGAAAGCTGATCGTGAAAAGGTCATGATCGTAATGACAGATGGTGAAAACCAACGGTCCAAAAACGACGAGTACCACAATGGTAGAGACATCAGCGCGGCAAATTCGAAGACAGACAAACTCTGTACCGAAGCCAAGCGTGACAAGGTCACAATCTACACGATCGCTTATGATGTGAATGACACGACGACAAAGAACATGTTGAGCCGCTGCGCATCGGACACATCTAAGTTTTTTGACGCCAGTAATGCGAGCGAATTGAACAAAGCGTTCCAAGACATTGGTGATGCGTTGAATGAGCTTCGTATTTCGGCCTAATACGTCAACCGATTAAACGAAAAAGCCGCCTCGCGTATTTCGCTAATTAGCGATTTACACGAGGCGGCTTTTCTATGTTTGGACTAAGATTAAGCGTGTCGCTTAATAGTTATCAGGTCCTGCAAGGATTTTATCCTTTGGGCAGGTTGCAACTGCGCCTGCGTCTTTTGGACTGTCTACGCCCAAAAGCTGCATGTGGAAAAGCAGTGTTGCGCCACCTGGAATAGATCCGCGTCCGCGTGGGCCATAGGCAAGGTCAAATGGGATGTAGAGTGTGCGGGCTTCGCAGACTTTCATTTCGCCAAGGGCTTCGTTCCAGCCTTTGATGAAGCCGTTGGACGGTCCGACGAGCGGCTGTCCACGCGTGTAAGAACTATCAAAGACTTCGCCATCAATGAAGAAGCCGTGGTAATTTGCAGCAATCGTTTGGCCGGGTGCGGCGCTGGCGCCGTTTTCAACACCGGCTTGGATAACTTTATATTGTAGGCCAGACGCGCTGGTGACGACGCCTTCGACTTTGGCGTTTTTGGCCAAGAAATTTGAACCGATGACGGCTGCGCTCTCTACTGGAATAACGTCACCGATAACTTCAGAGACTTTTGCTTTTTCAGCCATGATTTCGGCTTCGGCGTTGGTGTCCGGTCCTGCGGTCGAGGCACCGCAGGCGGTGAGGGCGAGCGCCGCTGCGCCTAGAATAAGAAAGTGTTTCATGGGTGTCTCCAAATGAATTTATAGGTGAGATGAGCGTTAGCGCGCGAGTTCTTTCATCGCGGATTCAAGGCCGCTGAGGGTCATCGGGAACATACGATCCGCCCCGATAATATCTTGAACCATTTTCGTCGATTGCGAATAGGCCCAGTATTTTTCCTCAGTCGGATTGATCCAAACAATATGCGGATAAATATCGGCCAAACGTTGCAGCCAGACAGCACCAGGTTCTTCGTTCCAATGTTCAACGGACCCGCCGCGCATTGCGATTTCATAGGGGCTCATGGCGGCATCGCCGACAATAACAACGCGGTGATCTGATCCATATTTATGGAAGATATCCCAGGTCGGTGTCACTTCGCTCATGCGGCGTTTATTGTCTTTCCAGACTTGCTCATAAAGACAGTTGTGGAAGTAGAAATATTCCAAGCGTTTGAACTCTGATCGCGCGGCAGAGAACAGCTCTTCAACCTGTTTGATATGGCCATCCATTGATCCGCCAATGTCAAAAAACGCCATCACCTTGACGGCGTTACGACGTTCGGGGCGCATTTTAATGTCCAGCCAACCTTGCTTGGCTGTCCCTTTGATGGTGCCCGCCAAATCCAGCTCATCCGCTGCCCCATCACGCGCGAATTTACGGAGGCGTCGGAGGGCGACTTTGATGTTCCGTGTGCCGATTTCCCGGTCACCATCGAGGTTTTTGAAAACGCGTTTGTCCCAAACTTTGACCGCTTTGCCGTGGCGTCCTTCTTTTTGACCGATGCGCACGCCTTCGGGATTATAGCCATAGGCGCCAAAGGGGGACTTGCCCGCCGTGCCGATATTTTTATTGCCGCCTTCATGGCGTTTGTCTTGGTTATCTAGGCGCTCTTTGAGGGCTTCCATGATTTTATCGAGATCACCTAGCGCTTCGATTTCGGCCATCTCTTCGGGAGAAAGGTGGAGTTCAGCCATCTTCTTGAGCCAATCCGCAGGAATTTCCGCATCGTCTTGTCCAAAAATATCCGCGAGGTAATCGACACCGCGGAAGACATGGCTGAAGACTTGATCAAACTTGTCCAAATCGCGTTCGTCTTTCACCAAAGCCGTCCGGGAAAGATAATAAAACCCGTCCAAACTCTCATTGGGAACGTCTTTCTCAACACCTTCCAGCAAGGTCAGATATTCCCGAATTGAAACGGGGACACGCGCGCGGCGCAATTCGCTGAAAAAATGGTGGAACATTTACGGTTGGAGCTCTTCGGGAAGTGTTGGGTCAGGGTCAGTAGGTACGTTTACAGACTTGCCCGAATATTTGAAGACAACAAATTCTAATGGGCTATCTGCAGCCGCTTTGACCCCATGATACTCCCACGCGCGCGCGAAGAGGATGTCACCTTCTTTGGCAAGCGTTTCTTTGCCATTGAGATACCAAATTCCGCGACCCTTTGTGACCATCAGATATTCTTCATCAGCGTGTCGATGAGGTGGGTGAATTTCTTGACCTGCGTCAATTTTCGCAACGCCGACCAGAACAGGTTTCAGAACATGTGTGTCTTCGGTGAAATAGGGAAAGAACGTGCCCCAATCTGCCTTGCTCGCCGTTACATCTGACTGAGACAGAATTGCAGATTGCCCCGCAGCGTTTTCGGTGTTGGCCTTGGAAGGGCCGCAAGCTGTCAAAGCGAGTGGTAACAGAGCCAGCGTTAAGAAACTTGAGAGAGCTCTCATGTTTTACATTCTCCTGCATAGGACGCGCTAACGCCCTTCGAATTGGCGACACATTCATTGCTATAGGTTTTTCCGTCACATCCGCAAACTGGCGTGTAATCCATCGTGCACATCTCGGGAATTGGCGAGCAAATTCCGGGCGCGTCTGCTGCGCCGCAAAGGTCACCAATCGTTCGACGACAAAATTCACCTTTTTGGCATATATCTTCGCCATTGCCCACCATACGCGCGCCGCAATAGCGGACATCTGCAGGGGTTTCGCTAACAGGGAAACCTGGAGGCGGGAGGTGCGGTTGATTCTCATGCTGGGCTGGCGTGGTTGGTGCGGCGCAGGCGATGAGCAGCACTGAGACTATGGTAAGCGCGAGTGTTTTCAGCAGGTTGGGAAGCATTATGATCCCGTTCTCACATCTGTTTCAATGCGCGCTGCCATTTCAGGGTCAAGGCGAAGTTCCATTGCGAGACGGTCCAGATAATTACGTTCGCGCGGGTTTAATCCATTGGCGATGCGGCAAGACACGCCGTAAATTTCTAAGGCCATTTGATCATTGCGCGCCAGAGCCGCGATTTCGGACGGGTCCGCGTCAGCCGATAGAACCGCGCGCACGTCTTCGGCGTCGACGCCATTTAAGGTGTCCAGCATCGCAAGTTCGTCGTTCGAAATGTCACCGTCGGCTTTTGCGGCTGCGACCATCGCTTGTAGGAGGATTTCTCCGTGGTTCTCAGGCGCATTGCCTTTCAACAGGGCCATGACTTCGTCGAAAGATTGAGGGATTTTACCCGCTTGTTGGGCTTTATAGGCGAGAAACCCAAGTCCACCCAAACCGCCAAGCGTTGCCAGTTTACGGTTGGAGCGATCCCGCAGGATCAGCGCCAATGCACCTGCTGTCACGGCTGTACCTAGGCGCAGTTTTTTGCGTGAGTCGTCACTGCCGTCGACGCCAAGCTTGTCTGCGAGCGCGTCTTCGGCTTGCTTGAACATCGCTTTGCCTTTGGTCGTCAACTCTGCCGTATCGGTTGCTTTGGCCTTATTGATGAGGTCCTGACCTTTGCCTAAAATCTTTGATCCTAGAATTTGTTCCAGTAGCGCCTGAGCCGATGCCTGTGCAGATGAGAGTGTTGTGTTGGTCATATTAAAATCCTCCAGCATTAAGTGATGCATTACGTCTGCATACCCGCAGGGCGGGGTGGTGACAAACGGCTCTTGATTTTTATTTGAATCCACATGAACACTCGCTGCATGAAAAAATATCTCTACGGGGCGGCTACGCTCATCACTGTGGGTCTTGTTGGGGCGGCAATCTATCTGCGCACGCCAAGTGTGCCCGCCTATAGCGCGACAACGGCGAAAGCGGTGGCTGCGAGTTATGACGCGCGAATCATCCGTGATAAATTCGGCGTGCCGCATGTTTACGGTAAAACAGATGCGGATGCGTCATTTGGATTTGGCTACGCGCATGCCGAAGATGATTGGGCCACGATTCAAGATGTGCTGATCGCCGCACGAGGGATGAGTGCGCAGTACAAAGGTAAAGAGGTAGCGCCGCAAGATTACCTCTTCGACCTATTTAAAATCGACGCTGTGGTTGCGGCCAATTACGACGCGCAGGTCAGCCCAGAAGTCAAAGCTGTCGCCAAAGCCTATGCTGCCGCCATCAATCTCTATGCCACGGAACGTTCCGATGATGTTTTGCCTGGGCTTTTGCCTGTGACAGAACATGACGTACTGGCTGGGTTCGTCTGGGCCACGCCATTTTTCTATCGCTTAGATGGATATTTAGAGGAGTTGTTCACCGCAGAAGATCGTCCAAATGTGTCTCCTTGGAACCAGACTTCGTCGCTGGATTTGCCAGATGCGGTACGCGGCTCTAATGCTTTTGCGATTGCGCCGTCGCGCAGCGCCGATGGTCATACCCGCCTGATCGCTAATTCACATCAACCCATGAGTGGTCCTTACGCGTGGTACGAAGCTCACCTCGTCAGCGAGGAGGGATTGAATACTTTGGGTGCCACATTCCCTGGGTCGCCGATCATGTCCCAAGGCGTCACGCCAAATTTGGGCTGGACGCATACAGTGAACCGTCCCGACCTGATCGATATTTACGCCCTAGAGATCAATGACCCCAAGCACCCGACCCAATATAAATTGGATGGCAAATGGGTGGATTTTGAGCGCACGAAATCGGATTTTCGCGTGAAACTTTGGGGCCCGTTTTCGCTTCCGATTAAACGCGATACTCTGTGGTCCGAACATGGCCCTGTACTGCCGACAGAGACAGGCTATTACGCCATCCGTTTCGCGGGGTTAGGCACACTGGAGTCAGGCGGCTTGGGCGCATTGGACCAGTGGTTTGCGATGAACAAAGCGAAGAATATGACCGAGTGGCGGGCTGCGCTGGAACCGCGTGGCGTGTTGTCGTTCAATATCGTTTATGCTGACCGCGAAGGGAATATCGGTAGTGTCTATAATGCACGCATGCCCAATCGGATCGAAGGTCCAGAGTGGGAAGAAATTTTGCCCGGTGATCGTTCGGAATTGATCTGGGAGGGGTTTCGCTCGCTCTCCGACATGCCGCAAATCTGGAATCCTGATTGCGGGTGGTTATTCTCTGCGAATGCCAATCCGTTCGATTTGACGGATGAGGCGTGCGACAATGACAAAGCTGATTTCTCCAAAACATTCGGACTAGAAGACCGCGTCACAAACCGCTCACGTCGGGCGTTGGAACTATTCCGCAATGATAGCTCGATCACGCGCGAGGAACTTCTGACTTATCGCGCCGATACGCGATATTCGCCCGAGAGCGATTTGATGAAACTTGTCGTGGAGTTAGTCACAACGCCTAACGATGATCCGCTTGTGAAATCAGCACAAGAGGTTCTGCGAAACTGGGACGGTGACACTGTCCGCACGAGCCGTGGAGCAGCTTTGGCTGTGATTACAGGGACGCGGCTTCGTGGCTATGAATATCTAGAGCAGGAGGTCGATGACCCCATGAAAGTTTTGACCCAAACCGCCCAAGAATTGGTGGCAACCTTCGGTCGGGTCGATCCCGAATGGGGTGAGGTGAACCGCATCATTCGCGGCGATGTCAGTGTCCCGCTAGACGGCGCACCCGATGTGCTACGCGCAATTTATGCGGACCGAGACGGCGTTCAAAAAGAGGGCGTGATGAATGCCTTCGCGGGCGACACCCACATCATCGTTGCCGATTGGACCCCTGACGGAAGGGCACTGGTCGACAGCATTCATAATTACGGCAGTGCCACGCTCGACGAAAGCTCCCCGCATTATAACGACCAAGTGCAACTCTTTTCTGATGGCAAATACAAACGCATCGCGATGACGCTGGAAGAGGTGCTGAAAGAAGCAACGGCCGATTATCGTCCGCAGGATGGACGTGAAGGCGCAAAATAGATCGCGATGATCTAACGACAACGTTAGCCAAGGTGATTAGACTTTAATCTAGATTAGACGAGGTAAGCTTCCAGTCTTTAGTTGCTTATGGTGTCTCCGTTGGAATTTCTTTTTTTTGCCGTCGTGGCCAGTTTAGCCTTCGCAAACGGAGCCAATGACAACTTTAAAGGCGTCGCGACCCTTTGGGGCGGTGGAGATTTATCCTATCGCCAAGCGTGGTTTGTTTCGAACGCGGCCACGCTCTTGGGTGCCTGTGTCGCCGTCTATCTGGGCGCTGAAGTCGCGAAGACGTTTTCAGGCAAAGGCGTCGTAGAAAAAGATGTTCTCGAGTCTTATGCCTTTGCTATGGCCTTTGCGGCTGGTGCCGCAGGTACCGTGTTCTTGGCGACCTTTTTACGTTACCCAATTTCAACGACACATTCGATCCTCGGCAGCCTTGCTGGCGCAGGTGTCGCTCTGTCGGCGGGCGGCGTTAATCTGCAGCCTCTGATTCACAAGGGTGCAATCCCGCTTCTTATGTCGCCTTTGATCGCGGCGAGTTTGACATTTGTGCTTTGGAAAGTCGGCTCCAAATTTTTGACGGGGTCTTCAGTCGCGAAACGATTAGATCGCGTGGGACGGCCCCTGCATATCCTATCTGGCTCCGCTGTTTGTTTTTCACGCGCTGTGAATGACACGCCAAAGATTGCATCTATCGCTTTGATCGGTGGCGCGTCTGGAATGTCACCTGTGATCGTCTATGCATCCATAGGGGTTGTGATGACACTCGGCGGGGCTCTCTTTGTGCGCCGTATCGCAGAAGTTATGAGCCAGAAAATCACCAAAATGAGTAACAATGAAGGCCTGACAGGGAACCTTGTTACCGCCTTCCTTGTGATCATTGCCTCCAAAATGGGCCTCGCTGTCTCCACCACTCATGTGTCTGTTGGCGCATTATTTGGGATCGGGGCAGAGAATGGAAAAGCAGACAAGCGCAAAGTCTTTGAGATTGTTTTGTCGTGGGTTTTGACGCTTCCGATCGCATTTATCCTAGCTTTCACCTTTGCCAAAATCGTGATTTCGATGGGTTAGAAAGTGAGTAATATCCACAAGCAAGAAGCAAATTATCTTCCGCAGAATTAAATCAGGATGTGCGATAGGGGTTTTGATTTTAGAGTAGACGCTAAAACGCAGCGAATTTCTCCTCTTGGAGAATTTCTCATTTGAGGCTATTTAAACCTATGACACTCTCCATAATGAAATGCTGGCCTGATTTACAAGGCAGCAACGTATTAGAGATTTCCTACCTACGTCGACGCGGGCGGACACGGAACACAGAATCGGTCGTTGGTTATTTTTGGCAATCCGACGGGCTGGATTATAAGGGCTTTTTAGAGGTTGGGCTTAGTTTGGTGCTATGCCCCGCAGGGAACCAAGACGTCATGACAGCTTTCCTAAAGACCGAAAAATACGGTGATAGTTTTGGCGATGCAATTGTCAGGGATCATCACACTCTCGCCAGATTTAACCACATTTATGATAGTCAAACCTACCCACCCGCCTGAGTGTCTTACTTTGGGCGATTTTACGACGCTCAGATTTCGTCGCCTCTATAGCAAAGACTTATCCTAAAGTTTTTTTTTAGTACAATTAACTTAGCTTTCGTCGCATCACTGACGAGGTGATCTAAGACGTGGTAAAAACAAATAATAGTGTGGGCGATTTCAGGCCGAAGGTAACCTAATGCAAAAATTCTTAGACAGTTTTGATGTTGATGAAGATTACGTTCGTAGCATTAGAATGTTTACCGATATAATGGGCTCCCCATATTTCGATGTTGAGCTTTATGGTATTCAGGAAGCTTCAAAAAAGTCATTTTACAATAATGTCAGGACAAATTATTTTAATCATAAATTTGATATCTCGAAAAAAAGCGTCAATTTTCACCTATATTTTGAAGGTGTGTTCGCAGGATGGGTAGCTCTACACCAATTATTTGACCTCTCGTGGAGATGTGATTCCGAAAATGTTCCATATGGACTTCAAGTTTCTCTAATTGAAAAATTAGCATTAGATCCTAACGCTACAACTTTTGAGTCTTGGACTTTGTCCGAAGATGAAGCTGAGATATGCATATTGTCAGAAGATTGGTCAAATGTTCAAATGAGAAAAATTGAAGAAGACGGTTTTTTTGAATCTAAAAGATTTTTGTACTTTGGTGAATCTTTATTTTACGGGAAAGTAAAATGGAGCAGAATTTCTGCGGTGAAGGAATCTAGCTAGTTTGTGAGCGTCCTTCTTTGGGCGTTCTAAGCCGCTCACCTTAGGGCCACCTTGCCCCTACGCGACATCCCGAAACTCCGTCCCCGTCTATAGAAAAGTGGAAAGTATATTTTTCAATGCTTTACATTTATTTTCAAGAGATGCGTCCCCGCACTCAAAACCTGTGGCATAGTGGACGGGTTCTTTCGGACATGGGACAGGCGGGGCCTCGCTTGCTGGTTTGAGAGACGGTGGGTCTGAGCGTTGGGTGGTGAGACATCTGAGTGTGCCGGGACTTTAGGAGTGAGAGCCGACCCGTCAGTCCAAGTGTCTGAACTCGGGGGTTTATGACTGGCCGCTTCTTCAAAAACCATTGCCGCAGAGTTTGCGTTATTCGTCTTACAATCGGGTGATGCGGCAATCGCGTAAAACAAAACTAACTAATCTGGTACTCCATCGCGGAGGCCAGCTCTGCGGACAGTCCCTTTTTAAAAGGGCTTCGCCCTTTATATGCGGGTTGCCGCTGATGTTGATTTTGTCTTTCGACAAATTCAACTAACCAACCCAACCCGCGTGTTGAGTTGACCATAGGTAAGCAGTCACTCGATGGGCTGCGAGCTTATACCTATGCGTCGAGGTCTTTTTTCTTCGGCTTCCAGTAATCACGACGGCAGCGTTGGCCCAATCTCACGAGGAGTTCGTAATTGATGGTTCCAGCTTCGCGCGCTTCGGTTTCTAGATGCTCGCCGCGGAAAATGACGACCCCGCCGACCTCGACTGAGAGGTTGGCATCTGTTGCGTCGATCATGGTTAGGTCCATGCTGACGCGACCGACAATGGCGACTTCTTCGTCATGTAGAATGGCGGTCCCAGTATTGCTCTGGCGTACAGGGACACCGTCGGCATATCCTGCGCCGACAATCGCAACGCGCATGTCACGCGGGGCAATATAAGAGCCGTTATAGCCAATAGGTTCACCCGCTTTGACCCAGCGGACTTGCAGGATAGGGGCCATCAGTGTGGCAACAGGACGTCCAATTTCTTGCTCGGGCTTATTCGTTGCGACACCGCCGTAAAGGCCAATTCCAGGACGGACCATTTGGAAATGATACGGCTTGCCGAGATAAATCCCTGCCGTATTGGCGAGAGACAAGGGCGTGAGGGGCAATTGGGCAGCGGCCTTGCGGAACCGTGCGAGCTGCGTCTTGTTCATCGGGTTTTCTGCGTCCGACGCGCAGGCGAGGTGGCTCATGACCCATTCTGGGTTCAAGGCGCTCCACATCGATTTGTCGCGGCCAAGCTCGACAACGTCGTCAAAGCTTAGACCCAGACGGTTCATGCCTGTGTCGATATGAATGGCGGTATAGGGCGGCTCATTGATACCGCGGGATACGTCGGCCCAATAATGCGCTTGTTCGAGTGAGTTGATCACGGGCTTGAGTTTCGCGCCGAGCAACACGCCTTTATCGCGCGGGGCAGGGCCGTTGAGGACATAGATCGCCGCATTTGGTCCCACGCCGTCACGGACCATTTTGCCTTCGCCAGCCGTGGCGACGAAGAATATCCGACAGCCCGCGCCATAGAGTGTCTTGGCGACAGGGACGGCTCCGAGGCCATAAGCGTCTGCTTTGATCGACGCGCCAATTTTGGCGACGCCGACTTTGAGTTTCAACGCCTCATAATTGATGCGGATTTGGGGCAGATCGACTCTCAGCGTCGGACGCGTCGAATAACTGGGTTGGTAAGATTGTGAATTGTCATGAGCCATGCGGGGGGCGTAGACGATTTGAGGGGAGACAGGAACAGGAGATGCAGATGCGACACATGATTTTAACGGTAGCGGTTATGACCGCTGGGGTGGGTGTTCTGGCGGGCTGCGCAAGTTCAGGGACTACGGC
>CALHXF010000167.1 GCA_938040095.1 uncultured Caulobacterales bacterium | reverse complement strand
CGGTTTCGCGACCATAACGCGACGATTGTTGGGTTCTTTGCCTTTTATTTCGTACTTGTCCGCGGCGGGCATATGTTGATGATCCGTTCGATGCACAAAGATATGATGCGAAAATATGAAGCGGCTTATCGATATGAATTGGCGGCGGTTGATCCTGTCTTATTTCGCAAGCGCACGCTGGGTTTCACCCTCGCACAAATCAAACGCCGCATATTAGAAAATGCGAGACGCCCGAATGGGGAGCGATCGAAATACTAACGGGCAGGGTGGACCGCTCGCAGCCCATCGCCTCTGTTTCAAGGGGTAGCTGCCGATTAATGCGATGTCTCAATAGGTAGGACAGCCCGCAGAGTTGTCTTCCCGATGGAATACCAGAAGGAAGCGCTTATTTTTGTTTTACGCGAAGACTTAATTGATTGGGTTGTAAGTCCAATCAATGACTCTGCGGCAATGGTTTTTGAAGAAACGGCCAGTCGAATAAACCCCCGAGTTCAGACACTTGGACTGACGGGTCGGCTCTCGTTCCTAAAGGTCCGGCACAGATTTGGCTCTCACACCAAAACGCTCAACCCCATCGTCCCTCGAACCAGCAAGCGAGGCCCCGCCTGTCCCATGTCCGAAAGAACCCGTTCACACTATCACGGGTTTCGATGCCGCGGATCATGTTCTTATAAACCGCGGTTTTATGGGTGTTTCCGCATGTTTTAAGCGAGGATCTATTTAGTTTTTGCCCGTTCAAGATACAATAAACGCGCCAGCATCGCAGAAAACCCGATCGACCCTGAGCATAAGACCAAGAGCATCCAGAGCGGAAGTTTCATGCCTTGCGCTTTGGCGCGCGGAACGATCAGAACCCACGCCATCGTCAGACCCATCAACAGGTCAAACCAAACTTGATTGCCCCAGAACCCTTGGCTGTGATTTGGCCAAAACCCCAGAGGCCCTTCGCGCAAGACGGCAAAAAGTGACCATATAGAAAATAGAGCAAAAAAGACGACGGCGATTAGCCATCCATTTTGGTTATTTGTGCGCTTGGTATTGAGGGTCGGCAAAAGAACCAAAAGTACGGGTATAAAGGCCAGCAAGGGTAGTGCGGTGAATATTGTCATATTTGTCTCCTGTCTTGGCCCGAATGTAGACCGCAGGATGCGCATTCCAATTACCTTTGAGGTAAGTGCAATTCCGCTCGGGTCTGTTATAAGGGGCTATGAGTAAAACATTTGGAGATGTAATGCGGCACTGGCGGGGCGTGCGCCGCTTTAGCCAGTTATCCCTATCGGTGGAGACTGGAATATCATCACGCCACATCAGCTTCCTCGAAACGGGGCGGTCACGTCCCACGCGAGGGAGTGTTTTAACATTGGCGAGAGCGTTGGATTTACCAAAACCGATTGTGAATGACGCGCTCCACGCCGCTGGGTTTTCTCCAGAATATCCGGTACATGACCCCACTGACGTTAATCTTCGACCTATGACGAACGCATTGACTTTGATTTTGGAAAACCACGCGCCTTTGCCCGCCATCGTTATCGATGGGAATTGGCAGATCGTTGGTGGGAATTTTCCCGCGATGCACCTCATGCAATTCTTGCCCCTCAAAGGATCAAGTTGTGTGGTGGACGCGTTATTAAATGACGACCCAGATAACTCTATATTTCTAAATTGGGATGTTGTCGCGTCTTGGACGCTGCATCGTTTGCAAAGTGAGACGGCCCGTGCAGGCAATCAAGGAGACCTCTCGGAAATCTCTGATCGATTGGCGCAAAGCCACAGATATGCCGCGAGTGATCATGGATCGGTTTCGGTAAATTCGCCATACTTGACGATGAATATTAGGGTCGATGGGCATGACTTGTCCTTATTCACGATGTTGGCTGAATTTTCGACAGCGCAAGACGTTGCGATGAGCGAACGCCGCGTCGAGTTGTTCTTCGCCGCGGACGAGCATACGCAAGAATATTTCGACACTGTTGCGCAATCTAATTGAGTGCATCTTGACTCCAGATGCCGCTATGTCATTCCTTCATCATGGATGACATTCAAGACACAAGTGCTGCCTCTGATTGGGCGGAAATAGAAGCCCTGTTTCCGGTAGGGTGGGCCATGCGCCCAAATAAAGCTTGGACGAATGGCATCAGTACACGCGCGGGTCGCGGGCGGTTGTCACGTATGTTGAACAATCCCGGGGCGGGCCCTCTCGCGGCCAAATTAGATCAAATGAATGACGCGAAAATTAAGGCCTTGCGGACCTATGCTGCTGTGAATTTGGAGCAAGCTGCCTATGGCTTTCGCGCAACTGCCGTTGCCAATATCACCATTCCTGCGCTGGTGTTGACAATCTCGAGTCAACTCGCCTCGGGGAGTTTAGGGAAGTTTATTTTCGGAGTTTATGACAGTCGCGCGGCGTGGGTAGGTTTTTTATCTACGACGGCCTTCGTGATTATCATGATTGTTTTCCTGATGTCATACGCTCTGGCGGCTTTCAACCAAGCGCGGGATATTAGACATATCATTGATTTACGAGCGGCTGAGCGTGGTATCTATTTCGGCTTGGAAGATATCGATGATCTGCATGCGAATTAGGCGTGATGGGCCTTCCTAAATACCTCAAACTCCCTGCGTCAGAAACGTTCGTGATCCAGACAGCGCTGTCCCGCGCAGAAGTGATTGCGAAAATGGAGGCGTTGACGACCACGTTTACTGTGTTCTCATTTAAGCATCGGCGCAAATCTCCCGATCCGAGGTTCTTTGGTAAAATCTCTGACGACGGATTTGACGCGTTTTTGATGCAGCGTTTCAGTGGGAAGGATAAGTATGTTTATTCGCCACCGAAGATCACAGGAGCAATCATTGGAGACGATGCTGTCCAATTGAATCTGACGTTGAAATTCTCAACGTTTCAACATGTCTTTCATCTGGTGTGGACAGGATTATCACTCATTTTCTTGTTTCTGTGGATAACGGCCGTCCCGCTTATGTTTGTAATTGGACTGTGGGACGAACCTGCTCCGCCTGAATTCCTGGACGTTGCTTACAGTCTAAGTCCGTTGAGTTGGCTGTTGCTTTTGGCGATATGGATTTTACCTCCAATATTGGAATTCGTATTTTTCCTTAGGCTACCAAGATGGATGAGTAGGTATGCCATGACGAGTTCGAAAGAGGCCATATTTGAGCTTTTTAGGAATTCGTAAACCATACTCTCATATTCCTCCTAACAAGGAAAAATATGTCCAGGGGCAAGGGCATGGCTAAGGATGTCGTATGCCTGACGAAACAACGGCCTTTTCGGGCCTCTACAAAATTTGGCGACTTGAGAAAGCTATCTGGACCGAAGGTCTAGGCACGTTGAAAGACGTGATGTTGGACGATGCGTTCATTCGGGGGCCTTTACCGACGGATAGGCGAACGGGTCGGGACATCATGTCTATGCCACGGACACCACGCCCTTTTGAAACCATCGAATTTAAATGTCAGACCTATCAAAAACATGGTGACCTAGTGTTGGTGGACTATGTGGTCGAAGGAAAGCATCCTCGCTTTCGTCGTACCTATATGGCGCAATGTCAGACGACTTGGATTCTTAAATCGACTGACGGTTCGGTTAAGTGGATGATCGTGTCGCATATGCATCGTGCCTTGGATCGCAAATCCTTTTTGGAGATCACAACCGACGCAAAGGTGGGTTAGTCGGCCATGCCAACGCAGCGTTGTTCCCGACGCCAACACCGCTTTGCGGATGATGAAGGTGTGGACCTGTTCGGGATCACCTGCTAACGCCGCGATATGCAGATGAAGGCCCTCATTATACGAATTATTGGCCCGGTCGGTCAAACCCCGCGAAAGTAGGGACGCCGCCCGGGAACGACGCCTTTTCGCCGCCAAGACTTCATTCTCTTAACTGAGAGACCCCAAGAGATTTCCATGACAGATTCAACAGACACAGCCGCTAATTCCGCAAGGGATTACCGCGACACGCTGTTCTTGCCTAAAACTGATTTTCCAATGCGCGCGGGCTTGCCCAAAGCTGAGCCGAAATGGCTGGACCGTTGGAACCGTATTGACCTCTATAAAACGCAACGCGCCGCCGCGAATGATGCGGGACAGTGGACGCTGCATGACGGACCTCCTTATGCCAACGGTCATATTCATATGGGTACGGCGCTGAATAAAATTCACAAAGACATCATCAACCGCAGCCAGCAAATGGCGGGTCACGACGCGAATTA
>CALHXF010000166.1 GCA_938040095.1 uncultured Caulobacterales bacterium | reverse complement strand
ATAATTGCCGAGGTCGTGCATGGCGATGCGGTTGCCACCAAGGGCCGCGCGTTCGACAAGTTCGCGCGCTGTGACGATGTCTTTGGCGACGCCTGTTCCGCTCTCATAAAGTTTGGCGAGGCGATATTGCGCGGCAGGTTGATTGCGATTGGCGGAGAGGCGGATCAAGCGTGCGCCTTCTTCCATTTGGCCCGCTTGGAGTTGCACGAGACCTTTTTGGAATTGCGCAATCGGATTACCCGCAGCCACGGCTCCGTCTAATGTATCTTGCGATCCGGGTGTAATATTTGGTGTTTGCGTTTCAGCATATTGACCAATTGGAGGCGTTGGCGCTCCTGGTTGGATTTGTCCGTCCAGAGGTTGACGGCCATTCGTTATGAAGGTGTTCTGATCGAGGTTTAGAGAGGCTGGATCAATTTGTGGTGCGAGGTTTTGTGGACGTGCGTCATTGCCCGCTTGCAGGTTTAGACCTTCTGTTCCGCCTAGCAGGGCTTTTCCTGCGAATAGGCCAACAACGGCTATACCTGCCGCTAATGCGCCAACGCGTAAGTTGCGGCCTGTGATGGGAAGTTTCGGTAGAGACGGCTTGCGACGACCTTCGCTGCCAATGCGTTCGGCCCGCATATCGTCCGCTTCGGCATAAGCGGGATCAGCATAGGTCGAGACAGGTTGCGGGGCTGCCATTACAGGCTCAATCCCTTGCGGTATCGATGGTGCAGCAGCGTGTGCACCCACGCTGGCCATTGGTGGAGCTACCGGGGGCGGTGCAATTGCGAGTGTTGCCAGAGGTGCAGAGGGATTTGGCGTTAAATTTGGGGGTGTTTCAAGGCTCGGATATTCGCTTGGCGGGGTGCCTTGGACACCGTCATATGCTGGCTGCGGGGTCGTGAAGGCGGTTGGGTCGAATTCCTCTGGAATGTGACTTGCGGGTTGTTCTTTAGTTTTGTCTTTCCGTCCGCGTTTTGGCGGCGCTGAATTTGTTGTTTTTGTCGACGCAGCACGTGTGACCTTTGCGGGTGTGGACCCTGTGTTTGCAGGGATTGAGGCGTGCGCGATTGAGGCTTCGAGCGCGCGTGCGGCTTCGGCATAAGGGTTGTCCGCTTGATATTGTGCGGGGGCGATAGAGACAACATTTGATGGCGCGGAATGTGTGCCGACTTGATCTGTGTTGGCTTGCGGGGGTTGAGGTGTCGGCGACGGATAGGGTTGATCCTGAAGGAGCGCCAAACGCGCATGCATCCGCCCTAGTTCATCTTGCAGTGACCCAACCAAATGGGCCATTTCATCTACGCGCGGATCTTCCATATTCGCGGGGAACACCGGTTCAACGGGCGACCAATTTGCGGCGATGGTTTCGAGGGCTTCTAACCGCGCTGTCATTCCAGTCTGGACATAGGTGAAGTCAGAATGCGTTTCTTGCGCCAGATCCGCGAGGCGTTCCGCTGTATCCGCATCGGATGCGTGATTGCGTTGTTCCAATAGCGAGGCAAATTCCGAAATGCGTCCGCCGATGATACCCAGCGCGTCGGCTGTTTCGATTTCCACTTGGTCCACGCGTGTGTTGAAGTTTTTGCGGACACTATCGATTTTGGCATCCAACGCTGCGGCAGAGGCTTGGCGCGCTTTGGTTTCTCCGCTCAGACGCTTTTCGACAGAGATAGCAATGTCGGCGACGTGACGGTTGAGGCGTATAACGGATTCGCGCTGTGTCGCGTCGAGTTCATCCAAGCGGTGGTGGGCCGATTTTACGGCGTGGTTGAGCGTTGCAATGCTGGCATTGGGCGCAGTGACGGCGGCTAATTCTTGCCTAACGCCTGCGCGGGCCTGTTCTGATGCCTGCGTAAGATAGGTTTCTATGCGGGCTTCGAGTGCATTTAAATCTTGGGTGAACGCGGCTTTTTGTGTTGAGTTCGAAGCGTGCGTTGTAGAGTGAAGCTCCGCTACAACGCCTTCGAGGTACTTCAATGCCTTGCGATTCTTAGCATCCGCGCCTTTTAAGCGAGTTTCAAGAGCATGTAGGTCGGCGGTTAACGTCTTGACTGTGCGGCGAGGTGTACGTGTCTTTTTAGAAACAGCCGTCGTCGACGTCTCAACGGAAGCCGCCTTCGTCTCTAGATTTTCGGCATTGCTAGGCATTAACGCGGTTTTCCCCAAGGTCTCAATCTAAATTTCAGTCTAGGCTTCTGCCAAAATCGCGCACATGGAGACGCAATTCGGGCGGCGGTTATGTCCGTTAGACCCCGACGTGGTTAATACGGCGTTAAGGCGTTAACCTTTTTAATCAGTTCGGCTGGGTTTAGACTGAGGGTTTTGTTATGATTTTTCAATTGTGCGAGAATCCGACCTGACGACATGTCGCGGCACAAGAGGCTGACGTTAACGTTGACGTGAACGTTAACGTCAGCTATGCGCCGTCCATGACTAAAGTTCTTGAACAGAAATGGGGTATCAAGGTTTTCGCTGACATGTTCGGCGTGACCCCGCGTACAATCCGTTTCTATGAAGACAAAGGCTTGCTGACGCCCCGACGCGAAGGTGGTATCCGCGTTTTCGGTCCACGGGATCACTTGCGCTTTGAGAACATCATGCGCGGCAAACGTTTGGGCTTTTCGCTTGAGGATATCCGATCAGTTTTTGATATTACGGACGGTATCGTCACGGATCGCACCGAAGTCGCGCGCCGTAAGGCCAATTTCCAAGCCATATTAGACGGGCTGGAAGAACGTCGCCGCGATATAGAGACGTTACATCGGGACATGACCGAAGTTATTTCCATCGCGGAAGACGCCCTCGCCAGCGAACCTGGCTCTGGCACCGTCGCTGATTTGGCCGCGCGCTATCAGGCTGCTTTTGAAGCCACTGTCACAGGCAACCCAATCGATTTCATGTCTGCATTGCCAGACACACATTCTAAAACACACGCATCTACCTAAAAGGACTACCAACATGCCATCCTATAAAGCTCCCGTACGCGACATGCAGTTTCTGCTTCACGAAGTTCTCGGCTTCGAAGAGTTGACGAAATATGACGCCTTCGCCGATGTCGACGCAGACCTTGCGGATGCGATCATCGAAGAAGCGGCTAAATTCTCCGAAAACGTTCTCGCGCCGCTCAATATTGTGGGCGACCGCGAGGGCTGCACGCGTCATGACGACGGGTCGGTTTCGACACCAACAGGATTTAAAGACGCATACAAACAACTCGTAGAAAACGGTTGGACAGGCCTCGCGCAACCAACAGAATTTGGCGGACAAGGTATGCCCGGCATGTTGTCCATCGTTGCGGGTGAAATGCAATCTTCGGCTAATATGGCCTTCGCAATGTATCCGGGCCTGACAGGCGGCGCGATCAAGGCGATCACGGTTGGCGGCACGCCAGAGCAAAAGCAAACATATCTACCGAAAATGATCTCTGGACAGTGGACAGGCACAATGAACCTAACCGAGCCACATTGCGGGACAGATTTGGGGATGTTGAAAACCAAAGCCGTTCCAAATGGTGACGGAACGTATAAAATTTCAGGTCAGAAAATTTTCATCTCCGCGGGTGAGCATGACATGTCTGACAACATCATTCATTTGGTTCTAGCGCGTATCGAAGGCGCACCAGCGGGCACAAAAGGTATCTCACTCTTCATCGTGCCGAAATTCAAGCTCGACGCGAACGAAGACGCAGGCGAACGTAACCTTGTCTCTTGCGGCTCCATTGAAGAAAAAATGGGCATCCACGGCAACTCAACTTGCGTCATGAATTATGACGAAGCCGAAGGCTATCTCATCGGTGATGAGAACAAGGGTCTACGCGTCCTGTTCGTTATGATGAATGAAGCCCGTATCGGTGTTGGCATGCAAGGCTTGGCGCAATCCGAAGTCGCCTATCAAAACGCTGCGATCTACGCGAAAGACCGTATTCAAGGTCGAGCCCTGACGGGTCCACAAGATGCGGATAAACTGGCCGATCCAATCATTGTTCATCCAGACGTGCGTCGCATGTTGATGGAAACAAAAGCCTTTAATGAGGCGGGTCGCGCGCTGATTTATTGGGCCGCAAAACATGAAGATATGGAAAAGCACTCTGGCGACGAAGGGCTGGCGCAAAAATGTGATGATTACCTCGGTCTG
>CALHXF010000165.1 GCA_938040095.1 uncultured Caulobacterales bacterium | reverse complement strand
GAGTTGCGACGGCTTCCCAATTTTGCTGCGGGATCAACTCATCTGTACCCTGCGGACCATGTGCATGCGCATCGATAAAGCCCGGCACGATCGTTTTACCGTCGAGGTCGAGCGTTTCATACTGACCGCGTGTTGTAAGTGCTCCAGAATTTCCGATCGCTTGAATGCGTCCGTCCACGATGAAAATGTCACCGCTTTCGATTACACCACCGTCTTGGTCAGACATGGTGATGATGCGGGCATTAGTCATGAGAACAGATTTGCCGCCCTTGTCGGATTTGACCTTAGACGAGATTGATGTGCCTTTCGTGACGGGTTCGAAATCGTCGCCCATCATTTCATCCATGGTTGCCGAGAACACATCTGCGCCGAGGGACCAATTGAGCGTGCCGTCATTTGACCAGCTCGGATAGGTCGCACCGCCTTCACTGACTTTGACAACGGGTAACTCGCCTGTGGTCATGCCTGTTCCGACATTTTGTGGACCCGACAGGAGGGGCATCACGAAGAGATTGTAGTTCTCGCGGAATGCGACATGTTTCCCATCAGGCGAAATCAGATAAGTCTGCGCCATTTTGGAGGAGGCATGGGCGCGTTCGTCATCACCCAACAAATTGGTGGAGACGAGTGTGCTTTTGCTGTCGACCTGCTTCGTGAAGAAAACGCGTAGGTCATCGCCATCGAAATGTGGTGCGCTGCCAGATTTCGAAATCCGTAGAGGTTCACCGCCATCCAGCGCGAGGACATAAAGTCCTGGTGCGTCCGTGTAAGTCGGGGCGGTGAGAGAAGACCCGCTGCCTTTTTCAAATGTTAAATACTCACCTGATGGCGACAGGCGAGGGCGTTTGTAATGCCCAGGTTTATCAGTGTGCGTTGTGATGCGTCCTGACTGGACATTGATCGTATGGATCGCACCAAGGTCGGCATCTGTCCAAGTTGTGAAAGCAACGGTGTTTCCGTCACGTGACCAACTTGGATAAAGCTCGCGCGTATCCTTTGGAAGATTCGTGAGATTTTTTACACGACCGTTGCGGAGGTTGCGAACGTAGAGTTTCCCAAGTGATTCAAACACGACCGATTTTCCATCGGGGCTGGTTTGGGCAAAACGTGGCATGCGAATGTCAAATTCATCAGGTGACACGGCAACACTTGGACGTGGGGCATCCATAACCGTCCGTGTGTCACGCACACGGAATGGGATGGCTTTGAAGTCGCCGCTTTCCACATCAAGTTTGTGGATTTTACCCTTTGCCCAGAAATAAATTGCGTCGCCATCAGGGGACCAATCCATATTCGGATAAACCCCTTGGACCGCCCATGTTTCCTGCATGTCCTGATCGAGATTATCAAAAATCATACGTTCTTCGCCAGACTCGAGGTCTTTTAGGAAGAGTTTCGAACGAGCGTCGACACGTTTCACAAAGGCGAGGGATTTGCCATCGGGCGAAGGTGCACTGCGGACTGCGCCGCCATATCCACCTGCAGCCGTCGAAATTTCGCCTGTTTCAATTTCGTATTTCTTGATTTGGAACAGCTCTGTGTGACTGTTCTGCGCATAGATAAATTGGCCGCCAGATGTTATGTTCTGGGTGTAATAGATCGACTTTCCATCAGGCGCGAAGATCGGCTCGCCGAGTTCTTTTTGGTGGGTGTCACTTGGTTTTTTGACAAGCTGTACGCCCTTGCCACCTTTGGTGTGATAGAGCCAAATTTCGCCCGTCCCGAGGGAGCGCGATGTCGTGAAATGCTTCTTGGCCGCGATATATGTTCCGTCGGGAGACCACGTTGGGTTATTCATCAAACGGAAGGTTTCTTTGGTGATTTGCTTGGCGTTTTCGCCGTCCGCATCCATTACCCAAATATTGTCACCGCCCGCACGGTCGGACGTGAAGGCGATCTTTTTTCCATCGGGAGAGAAACGCGGCTGCATATCCCACGCCATACCTGAGGCGATATTTTTGGCCGTGCCACCGCGCGCTGGCATTGTGTAAATGTCGCCGAGCATATCAAAAACAAGTGTTCGACCATCTGGCGAAACATCAAGGCTCATCCAGGTGCCTTCTGTTACGTCGATATCGATCTCGCGCTTATCACCTGGCGGGTTCATCACATCCCATTTGGGTTCGTCTTTTTCGCCTGACTTAGTCTCAGCAAAAGCCGTGAAGGCAAATGCGCTGGCTGCCGTTACGGCGATGGTGGAAAGCAATGTGGTCTTGAGAGTCATATCGGGCCTCAGATATTGTGTTTGGGGGAACCTTAGGCGACCGCATGAGGTAAATTCACGCGTTTTCGCTTAGGAGGGGAAATTAGGGGTTAATCGTGCTTCCGCGCGCTTTGGTCATTTGATCACAGAGACTAGCGGTTTCAGGCATTTTTTTGCGAACTCTTTCGATTGCTCGAAAAAAATCAGTATCCGCTTGGAATGGAAATATTTCTTCATTGCGGAGAACAATCTCGACTTTGTATTCATCCGTGCATTCTATTAACCAGTCTTCGAAAACTTCTACGATGTCTAAAATTTTGTGGTTCACGGCCCACATCATCCTAATGAATATATCCGAAAAGTAACTCGCGTCTGTTGGGGCCAATCGTGCGTCAACAATCGAATCCATTAACGCTCTTACGGATGGTTTCTGGATTTCAACCACCGTATTTAGAACCGTCCAGCCATGCCCGGGAATACAACAGGGGTTTCGCTGCCGTCTTTCGCGACGGCGCTGACTCCGAAGAAATAGTTGTCGATCACGAGGTTCTCGAAGGTCCATTCATCGACTTTGCCGATGAACCGCGAATGGGTCCATTCAGGTTCTGTCGTGATGCGCCAATGCACGCGATAGCCTGCGAGGTTGTCGGCGTTCTCTGGGGTTTCCCATGTGAGTTTTGCGGAGGGTTGAACCGCGCCTGTGGCTTCGACATTGGCGGGGAAGGGTGGTGCGCCTGCCATGCCTGCCATGGTGATTGCATTCAGAGCCGTGAGTTTGGCGGCATAGACGGAGTCGACGCCCGAGATCACGTCACCATATTCTACGCCGTTCTCCACCCGCAAATCTTGATGCTGGCGGTCATAATGCTCATGCGTTTCCATGATGCGGATACCTGGGATGCCAACGACGTTGAACGGGCGATGATGTCCACCGCGTCCAAAACGGTCCAAGCGATAGACCATCATGATGTCCAGATTGGTCATATATTGATCGCCCTGAGATTTCACATAGCGCGCCAAATTCCGCGATGGGCTATCGACTTCGCCGCCAGTGAAACGCCGCGTGCGGGCTTCGGCGGGAGTTTCATTCGCGCGAGTGCCTTCGGAGAAAACGCGGACCGTTGAGTTGTTTGTGACCCCATCAACGCCCGTAATGTTGGAGATCATATCATTGTTCAAAACACCCTTAATACGCCAGCCTTCGGCCAGTGCGTGATCGGCAACGATCTTTCCGCCGAACAACCCCTGTTCCTCGCCAGACAGGCCCGCATAAATAATGCTGCCCGCATATTTCCGTTTTGATAGAACTCGCGCGGCTTCAATCACGCCCGCCATTCCAGAGGCATTGTCATTCGCGCCGGGGCTGTCGGAGGTTCCGTCCAGTGGGTCTGTGACGCGGCTATCGATATCACCGCTCATCATAACATAGCGATCAGGGTCGAGGCTGCCGCGTTGGATTGCGAGGACGGAAACAACTTCCGTTGGATTAGGAATGCGGCGTTCGCCCTCAATCGTATCGCTGACATAGATGACTTCGAGGCATCCGCCGCAATCTTTTGAAATTTTCTCAAACTCAGCGAATATCCAGCGCCGCGCCGCGCCAATGCCGCGTGTGTCGCTTTCCGTTTCAGACAAAGTATGCCGCGTCCCGAAATCAACGAGCGTTTGAATGTCACTTTGAATACGATCCGCCGAGGGTTCGACGGCCACAGAATAGAGATTTTGGACCTCAGACGGTGGACCATAGTTCGTGTCTTGGGCCTGAGCCGTGCAAGCCGTGAGTAAGAGGGCGGACGCCGCCGAAGCGAATGCAATGCGTTTCATCTGTAATCCCCTTAGGCGGATGCGAGTTTCAATATCGCCCCGTAATCTTTTTGAATGTCCATATCTGGACCATGTCCCGCATCCATCATAGCCTTATGCAAGGCTTTCAGGCGGTAACAGGGTACATACATATAGGCGTGATGCTCAACGTGGTAATTCACCCAATAGGGCGCGAATAGGATGCGTTCGATCACATTGGCGTGTGTCGTACGCGCATGCGTCAGCGGATTATCATCATTCGTTGTCATCCCATGTTCGGCAATATTGCGCAGGCGCAGAACCGCAAAGAACCACGTCCAAAGCGGCAGCAACCAAAGCGTTAAGAACAACCAAGGATGTCCGATCAGGATAAAGACCGCCAAGAGGATCGCATTTGTAACGAAGAAGGGCCGGGAGGATGATTTTTCAAAGGCTTCTGTACCTGCCATCCGCTTTCCATGTTTTCGCATCTTCCAACTCGCAAGGCGTAAGCGCAAAAATGTTAAGCTGGTAACATCTCGAGCAAATTTCCGCATCAGGCTCGCTTTGGTCGTCGGAAACTTCGCGGATAAAGGCAGGTCCGGATCAAGTTCTGATTGGGCGTAACGATGATGTTTCAGATGGTAATGACGATAGGCGACCATATCCCCGCCATAGGGGGCTGCGAATAGATATTTGCCCACCCATTCATTCAAGCGTTTGTTTTGAAAGAAAACGCCATGCGCGGTGTCATGTGCAAGAATCGCGAGGCCGTGTTGCCGCGAGCCTATGATAATAAAACTTGCGGCATAAACCCAAGGGCTCGGGAACAAGACGTATGCAGCGATAGAGAGCGCAATCACGCCCCAGACATGAAACGCCAGCCACGCCCCCCAAAGATCGGAGCGTTCTGCAAGCCGTCTAACGGTTGCTCTTGGAAGATATTCTATTGAATGGCCCATCTGATATAGGATTTGATTGAAAAATCAGTATTGTCAATCTTTCAACACGTCTTGACCCCTATGCAAATCTGGATTTCAAGCGCCGCCTAAGACTGGAGAGAGAGTATGAAAGCCTTAAAAGACGAGTTGATTGCGGGCTATCGGGCTTTCCGGTCTGGAGATTACCAGAACCAGAAAGACCTCTACGAAGAACTCGGGACCAAGGGGCAGAAACCTAAGGTCCTTTTGATTGGGTGTATCGATAGTCGCGTTGACCCAAGTGATATTTTCAACGCTTACCCAGGCCAGATGTTTGTCGCGCGTAATGTCGCTAATCTTGTGCCGCCGCCAGATGCCAAGGAGAGCTTTCACGGAACGACCGCCGCGATTGAATTTGCCGTGGAAGTCGTCGGCGTCGAAATGATTGTCGTGATGGGCCATGAAAGTTGCGGCGGAATACAAGGCTGTATTGCAGGATTGGGCCATGACCCTGATGGCGGTTACGTCAACAAATGGGTGAGCCAAATCAATCATGTGCATGACCGCCTGAAAACACGCGGCTTAACGGCTGAACAGATGCAGCTGGAAATGGAACTCGAAACTGTTCGGCAATCCCTAGAGAACCTGATGAAATTCGATTTCATCCGCGACAGAGTAGAGGCAGGAAAACTCTCTATCCAAGGGGCCTATTTCTCTATCATTCAAGCCAAACTTATGTTTGCGAATGAAGATTTGAAGTTCGAAACAGTCGAGGTTTAAGCGGCAGCGGTAGCGCCAACGACTCCATAAGGATCGATACCATTATCACGCATTTGGGCGTGAACATTGTGGTATTGAGTCGGCAGTTTTATGCCCAGATGCGCGCGAACCTCATCGAGGGGTTGCGGCAGCAGCGCCATCAAGTCTTCATAGGCGATATCTTTGGCGACTTTACCGATGCGGCGCGCTTCGTGGATGGATTTCAACACGGGCGAACCTTTGGGGGCTGTTTTACGAACCTCCCACGCCGCGCCATATGCGATAAATAAGACACCAGGGCCGCCATGTTGGGCGTGGCTGTAGCCGAGGACCGAAGCTTCACCGAGCGCGTCACGTCCGAAACCCGTCAGAACATGAAGCATGTCATGCGTATCGCGCAAACGATCACCATAAATATTCATATCGGGGTGGCCGTAATCGCGAGACACACCAGACGCCGAATACTCATCGACGAGACCTTGGGCGGTTAAACCCTCTGTTTCCATAAAGTTGAGATAGGCGTGCCCTAGACTACCCTCAGGTAGTGTCCGCAACCAATCGTGATTATCAAGCAATGGTGGGAGATAACGGTTTTCTTCTAACCGCTTGCTACCCATTTCTGAATTCGCGAACTTCACGAAACTCTTTTGAAAACTATTACCGTTCAACGCTTCGATTACATAGAAGACTTGCGTCGTGTCTTCTTTGTTCTTCATCAATTCACGGAAGTGATGCAGCGCCTTTAGAGGACGCCGCCGACGTTTTTCGAATGATTTTAGGGTATACTTGGTCTGGGTCATGCAATTTTGGTAGCATAGAAAGTCTTTCTATACCATGACTGTGTCTGCATACTGCGCATTCACACTGCATGAGTTCGGTGAAATTGGGGAAATGTGATGAAACATGCGGTTCTACTACCCAGCCTTCTGGCTTTGACGGCTTGTGATGTAACTGTAACTAAAGATGTCTCAATCGTCAGGGGCAATATCATTACGATGAATGCGGCCGAGCCGATTGCGAACCATATGGTCATCGAAAACGGTAATATCATAGCTGTTGGTCACTATGAATTAGCGTTAGATTTTCCAAATGCCAAACCCATAGATCTCTCAGGACAAACGATCCTTCCCGGTTTCATAGACAGCCATGTCCATGTCAGAGAATTAGGGATGGACCGCATCAAGGCTAACCTCGTAGGGGCTGAAACAGCGGATGAAATTGTAGACCGATTAAAAGCGCATTTTCCCAATCCCAAAGCCGGAGTGTGGTTGATCGGGCAGGGTTGGGATGAGGGTGAATTTGCCTCACGCGGCTATCCAGATCGCGCGGCACTTGACGCGGCGTTTCCAAATAACCCCGTAGCGTTGGAAAGCCTACATGGTTTTGGCGGCTTCTATAACGGGAAAGCGCTGCAGATTGCAGGGGTTGGCGCCGATACGCCTGAACCAGAGGTGGGCGATATTTTACGCCGTGCAGACGGGTCGCCAACAGGCGTGATGCTGACGCTCGCTCAAGATCTAGTCAACCAGCACATCCCGAAAGCTGATCAGGCCAAGGTAGAGGCAGCCATTTTGGCGGGCCTCACGCAGATGTCTGAGGCGGGCGTTACATCTGTGCATGAAGCGGGGATGACACCCGCTGATGTCGCAGCATTTGCAGCCTTGGCCGCGCGTGAGGAACTTCCAATCCGTGTCTACGGGTTGCTGGACGGCAACAACACGACCTTGATGGATCAATGGTTTGATGCGGGTTTGCGGGATGATCCCGAAGATTGGTTAGATATTCGTGGAATCAAAGTGTTCTATGACGGGTCGCTTGGCTCTCGCACGGCTTTGATGGCT
Source organism: uncultured Caulobacterales bacterium (assembly GCA_938040095.1). Classification (GTDB taxonomy): domain Bacteria; phylum Pseudomonadota; class Alphaproteobacteria; order Caulobacterales; family Maricaulaceae; genus Litorimonas. Next base: position 2,960 of record CALHXF010000165.1, on the reverse strand, counting down.
GAACCTTATTCAGACAAACCTGACACGGCCAGTCCGACGGAACGTATTTCACCAACGGCTTTGCAGTCTCTCGCGGATCGTGCTGCCGAAAATGGCTTTCAAATGGCGGTCCATGCCATTGGTGACGAAGGTAATAATCGGACAATTGGCATTTATGAGACAGCCTTGGGTGAAGACGCTTCAGCGCGCTGGCGTGTTGAACATGCGCAAGTCGTCCTACCTGATTACTACAACCGTGTCGCTGCGCTCGGCGTGCTTTCCTCCGTGCAGTCGTCCCACGCCGTGGGTGACAGTGCTTGGGCGGAAGACCGCGTGGGACCAGAGCGTATCAAGAATGCCTATGCGTGGCAGACGATAATGGCAGCGGGGGGTGGTCTGATGCTGAACTCTGACCTTCCGGGGGAGCCGTGGACACCCATGGAAACGCTCTATTTCGCCGTGAACCGTAAAAAGCTAGATGCGGCGTATACCGCGAACGGGTGGTATGCAGATCAAGCCCTGAGCGTGGAAGAGGCGTTGACGGCCATGACAATAACAAATGCCTATGGGGCATTCCAAGAAGACGCGCTCGGGTCACTGGAAGCGGGGAAGCGTGCCGATTTCGTTGTATTGGATACTGATCCGACCAAAGTTGCGCCCGCAGACATCAAGAACATCCGCGTGCAGCAAACTTGGGTAAATGGTCAGCCCGTATTTCAGGCTGACTAAATTCGGTAATTAAGCCTTATAACTCGGACGCGCTTTCATGCGTCCGTGCCATTCGAGCAAAGCCGTTTGGTCTTCGGTAGGGACAACCTTCACCCAACGCCCAAAGTCAACGACAACCGTGGCTGTAATATCGGCAACGGAATAGGTTTCGCCCGCAACATATGTATTGACGCTAAGCTGACGGTTTAGCGTTTTGAAAAACCAACCGAGTTTCATCAATCCACGTTCGGCCAGTTCTGGAATTTGCGGAATGTTTTTTGGCCCAGGCAACGCACGATCTTTCATTGCAGGAGAGCTGTTGCGCAGCGCTTCCGCCGCAGACATCAATCCACCCATTTCACAGCGCCAGTTCCATGTCGCAATATTCGCCTTCTCCATCGGGGTTGACCCCAACAATGGAACGTCAGGATAAAGCGCCTCGAGATAGGCCGCGATGCCCGCATTTTCAGTCAGAGTTTCGCCGTCTTCTGTGACAAGTGCAGGCACGGTACAGCCAGGATTGATCTTGCGAAAGGCATCGCTCATCTGCTCGCCTTTGGTCAGATCAATTTGAATATTCTCATGCTCAATACCTTTCTCGGCCAGAAACATGCGGGTACGGCGTGGGCTAGGGGCCGTGGTGCAATCATAGAGTTTAATCATCGTCATTCCCTTGTTCGTTTGCGCCACCCTATGTCTGCTATCGCTGCAATCAAGTCCGTTCTTAAGCCTCATGCCAAAGATGTCGGTGATTTCGAAGTGCGTCGCGGTTCGCCGTGATTGGTGTAGATAATCTCGGGTGATATTATCTGGATTGGAATTTTGCCTCCAGTTGAAGAGACCGTATCAAAAAAGCCAAAATTGACTGTCGGGCGGGTATTTTTCCTACAATTTCAGGGGATGATGAGTTGTTCATTCCTCTACCCGGGTAGCGGTTCCTTGCGTTCCAGTGCATTTTATGCTAGGGGTTCAATGACGTTTACGGAGGAAATGGGGTGCAAAATTGTGGCATGTATGTGCCGCTGAAGCCTTTTGAAAATTGATATTGCGCGCCTAAAACATAGGTCTGACCCCCTCGGGTGAACGCTCACGCTAGATTTTGTCTGGCGGTTAGTTAGTTCACAGAGGAGTGCGGAATATGAAAAACCTACCAAATTTAATCGTCGCATTGGGATTAGGCTTAGGCCTTTTGGCCTTGTCTGCGTCAGAGCGGGCCAAGGCGAATCCGCAGGCCAGTAATCCGGGCGTGATTGAAAATAGTGAAGCGGGATTGTCTGCTTCAGACGCCACAATATCGAATCCATCGGCAATCAATGGTTCAGAAATTGAGAAAGTGGCTCTCGATCTCTTCACTTATCAAAATGGAAAATGGGCTTCGGTTTGGGAGATGTTTGATGCGGCTGGGAACCAAACCTCAACGATGATCGGGACTGTCGAATATAGTTCTCTGTTGGGTAACCACACCCAAAAAATGACTCATGTCGTTCCAAAGCTTAATCACAAAAGTTCAGGGATACGAGGATTTAACCCGATTGAAAACAAAATCGTCACCTTCAATATGGCGGATAACGGTGTGTACTGGAAAATGCAGCAAGACCCGCTAACGGGCGTTACCCTCTCAGATCCTCATCTCACGGCAGATGGCACCATCATTATTCAACGGTATACGCGACACTCGACCAATGAAGACCGTTATAAGGTTGTGATGGAGGAGTCGCTCAATTCAGGGAAAACATGGTTCAAAAGATATGATCAAACGCTGACTCGGAAAACCAAATAGCAATTGGAGGGATGGGGCGAGATGCGAAATCAAGGCTCGTCCTCGCTGCTATCTGCCTCAAACCCAATCAAATTGGGCATTTTTAGAACATGATCCCCGCTCTCAAAACCTCTGATATGTTTAATAGTTCTTTCGGAGATGGGACAGGTAGGAGCTCGAAGGAAATCGATCAAGGATCGATTTGCAAGGTTGGGCGTCTCATAAAATCGATTATAAATGGTTTTTGATGAAACCTTCAAAAACCATTGCCGCGTGGTATGTGATGCCTGTCTTACAATCAGGCACGACGGTCTTTGCGTAAAACAAACTTTTCTACTTTGGTGTTCCATCGCGGAAACCATCCACGCGGACAGTCCCTTCTTTTAGGGCTTTGACCTTGATCATCAATTCGTCGTCACTTGATTGACGGCATACTTTATCGCATGCCCGCTACTCATCCCGATAACTCGCTTGTCCGCGCCTTGACCCTACGCCCTGTTCATCCCACGTAAGT
>CALHXF010000164.1 GCA_938040095.1 uncultured Caulobacterales bacterium | reverse complement strand
GCGCACGAGAATTGTGAGTTGATCGTGGATAGTCTTCATCAACGTCCGTGACAGGTCGGCTTTGGATTTGAAATGCCTGTAGAGCAAGCCTTCGCTGACACCCGCGAGCGTGGCGATGGATTTGGTTGAAACGCCTTCGATAGAGCGCTCCACAAAAAGCGTCAGCGCAGCGCGTTCAATCCGAGCCTTCGCTGTTCCGGCAGCAGCGGTTACGCCACGTTCGTCTAGGGCTGTTTCCGTCATACGGCCTCGCTTTCGGTGTTTCTCATATATTTGCGCCAAATAGGCGCAAGTTCGCTATAAAATAAAAATCTATATAAGTGATTACTCACTCACAAAATTGGTAGTGCCATTAAAGACAGATCAAATCCAATCTGTCAGCCATCATTATTGCATAGGGTAGGTATGAAATGTGATTAAACACTTACATTGTATGCAAGGACGTTTTCATCTCCATCACAAAACGAGACTTGATTGTATCGCCGCAAATCGGCACGTCTGCGCCAACACAGCATACCAAACCTATCCTTCGGAGAGCGTCATGAAATTATCAAACGAAATCACAGCCGTCGTCACAGGCGGCGCATCAGGATTGGGTGAAGCCACCGCGCGTGCACTCTCGGCCAAAGGCGTCAAAGTCGGTATTTTCGATATGAATGCAGACCGCGGTGAAATGGTTGCCAAAGAGATCGGCGGCACCTTTGCTAAGGTTAATGTGTCTGATGAAGCTAGCGTCGATGCAGGCTTTGTCGCTGTTCGTGCTGTCAATGGAACCGAGCGCATCTTGGTCAATTGTGCAGGCATTGGATTAGGTATGAAAACGGTTAGCCGTAAACGCGATACGGGCGAAATCATTGCGCATGACGTTGCCGCCTATAAGCGCGTCATTGATATTAACCTCTTCGGTAGCTTCCTGTGCGCGTCCAAATCTGCGGCGGCGATGATGGCTCTCGACCCCACCGATCCAGATGGCGAACGCGGCGTGATCATCAATACGGCTTCCGTTGCGGCACAAGATGGGCAAATTGGTCAATTGGCTTACGCGGCATCCAAAGGCGGTATTCTATCAATGGCGCTCCCAATGGCTCGCGATCTGGGTCGTGAAGGTATTCGCGTGAATACGATCCTTCCAGGATTTTACGAAACCCCGATCTATGAGCAAATGAAGCCAGAAGTAAAAGACAGCCTACGCGCCCATGTCCAATTCCCTAACCGTTTCGGCCAACCTAGCGAATTCGGTGAGGTCGCCCTGTTTATGTGTGAGCATGCCTACATAAATGGCGAATATATTCGAACTGACGCTGGCGCACGTATGCCGCCGCGTTAGGGTGCCTATAAGAAACCGCTTGCAACCTTATCACGCCTCAGTCTCTCGATAAATTTCGATAGCAGTGAGAAAATGAATAAATGAAAGATCAGAATTAGGGCCGTGAAGAAAATTTCGGGCGCAATAGGGCGCCCGAAACGGATGTCATCTTCGATCCATAGCGTCAGAAATATACCAAACGTGACGCCCCGTAGAACGGTTAAAACTGAACGCCAATGACGGGTTTGAAATCTAATAGTCAACATACCTGATAATAAGATGGTCGAGAGCACCACATACAAAAGAAGAAAATCAGAATATTGCTGCGATGTATAATAACGATGTCGGGGTTTTATATTTTCGCGCACATGAAAATCCGCAGCTCCCGCAATAATAACCCAGCCGACAACCAAGGAGAGGCCAAAAAGAGCTACGATCAATATCGTGCGAACCCTACCATTCCCGATCTTCATTATCGCACCCTGAAGTCCCATATGATCTTGAACGTTACTTAGTATGAACAACACGCTGCGGGAATGGGATTTCGATTTTGTTGTCTTGGAGAGTCCGCCAGACGATGAAATTCACATCTGACGTGAATTTATTGGGCCCGTCATCGATACCATCGCACCAAAACTCAATCGCCATGTTGACGCCATTCTCGCCAAAGCTTCTAAACTCGAGGTCTGGCATTTCAGGTTCGCGTAGGACCTGTGGGTGCTTCAGAACTTCTGGGATCAGCATATCCTCAAGCGCATCCAAATCTGTGTCATAAGCGACACAAAAATGGACTTCGTAACGCTGACGTGGGTCTTTATGCGTCCAGTTTTCGTAGGCTTCCTCAGTAAACTTCGTATTTGGCACCATGATATCTTTGCCATCCGTCGTCTCAACGACGGTATTCCGCATATTAATTGCTTCAACAAATCCCTCTTGTCCATCCGGTAGAACTACATAGTCACCAGCCTTCACGGACCGGTCAAAGAGAATAATGATCCCAGAGACAAAGTTTGCCGCGATGGGCTGCAAACCCAAACCAACCCCGAGGGAAAGCGCCGAGAAAATAACAACAAGCCCCGACAGAGGAACCTTCGCTGCGCCCATCACCATGATGAAGACGATGGTGAAGAGAAAAATCTGGAACATCTTGCCGACAACTTCTTGCGTCGCGATGTCCAACCCCTCTTGGGAGCGAATGGCCGACTGTCCCTTACTGTTCGCGATATTGCCGAGTTTGAAAAACAACCCACCAAAAATGAGCAACATAATCACAGTCATCAATGAAATCGGAGTATCGCCCATTTTCATCAAAACTACGCCATTCAATGCATTGATGAGATCATCATAATACCCAAGCAGCATAATCAGCGCGAGCGGAATCGCCGTCCAGATCGCAAGTTTCTGAATAAGGTCATTCCCGATAAATTCTTTGATCGCTTTATAAAGAACGTAAACAAGGGATAGGCTCTGAGCGATTTTAACGAGCCACGTGTCCCCCGCCACAGGTACGGCCTCCAAGATGGCACCGAACAAAATCAGCAATACAACCAGCATGATTGGACGCAGAAGCGACCCGATCTGATAAATATAATCCCGAACAATTTTGACTTTCACATCATCGGCAGGCTTGTCCCGGAACAAAAAGACTTTTTTCAAGAGGTTCTTCGCGATCAAGGGCGACAAAATATAGGCCAACACGATCGCGCCGACTTGGGCCAAAAACTTGATACTGGTCAGCCACCCTAAAATCTTGTTACCGATTTTACTAAGGAGCGCTTTCACGTCTTCCGCATTGCTGGGAATGACCGAAGGTTTTTTTGGAGCTGTCTCATCCTGAGGCTCCGCTTGCTCGGCTGCCTCCATTTGCTCTCTCACAGCCGCGGCAAAGGCTTTCTCGGCGTCATCTCTAGCTTCAATGGCGGCGAGAATAGCAGGATCATCGAAATCAATCGTCGAAGTCTCGGAAGGCGGGTCAGCCGGGACTGACGTTGGTAATGGCGCTGGTGACGCTACGACTTCAACTGGATCGACCTCCACCTGCGGCGGCTCTGTCTCAGCTGTTTGAGCCCACGCAGTCATGGACGCAAAGATAAATGCTAAGCAGATTAGCCCAAAAGTTCGCAATATACGCATTATCGATTTGCCCTCGATCT
>CALHXF010000163.1 GCA_938040095.1 uncultured Caulobacterales bacterium | reverse complement strand
TGGGCCTCTGGCATATTGTCTCATGGTCAAAAAACCCGGACCCGAATAAGGACGCTTTCATTCTCGTGGTCGGCATTTTCTGCCTCCTCGTTGGTGTCATCGTCCTCGTGATGAATTTTAAAAGGAAAGATAATTAAATGCGTTACCTTCCCCTGAATAAAGATGACCGCACACAGATGCTCTCTGTGATTGGCGTAGAATCTATTGATGACCTGTTTGAAACGGTTCCCAAAGCTGCCCGGTTGGAGGGGTTGATTGACCTGCCGACCCATAAATCCGAACAATCTGTTGAACAGTTTTTTCAAAGACTGTCCAACAAATCTACATCTGCAGGGAGCGTGCCATTTTTCTGTGGGGCAGGGGCCTATAAACATCACATCCCCGCGTCAGTGGATCACCTCATCCAACGCTCAGAGTTTTTGACAGCCTATACACCTTATCAGCCAGAAATTTCGCAAGGCACGCTACAGACATTGTTCGAGTTCCAGACTCAAGTCGCGCTTTTGACAGGTATGGAAGTCGCAAACGCCTCAATGTATGATGGCTCAACCGCCTGTGCCGAAGCCGTGGTCATGGCGCATCGCGTCGCTCGCGGTAAGAAATCCAAAGCGATCCTCGCACCAGGATTACACCCGCATTATGCCGCTGCAACACAAACGCTTGCGTCAACGCTGAGTATTAAAATTGACGAGCGCGAATGCCGTATGGGTCGCGACGACAATGTCATCAATCACATCGATGACGATACGGCCTGCGTTGTCGTTCAGTCCCCTAACGTCTTTGGTGAGATCGTCGATCTACGTCCTATCGCGGAAAAGGCGCATGCCCACAAAGCTCTTTTGATCGCTGTCTTTACAGAACCTGTTGCACTTGCTGCGATTACGCCTCCGGGGGAACAGGGTGCAGATATTGTTGTCGGTGAAGGCCAAGGGCTCGGTGTCGGCTTAGCTTTCGGTGGACCGCATGTGGGGCTTTTTGCGTGTACCAAGAAACTCGTACGTCAGATGCCCGGTCGCGTTTGCGGCGAAACGGTTGATGCGAATGGCGAGCGTGGATTTGTGCTAACACTCTCCACGCGTGAGCAACATATCCGTCGTGAGAAAGCGACATCAAATATTTGCACGAACTCTGGCCTGTGCTGTCTAGCTTTCACGATCCACATGAGCCTTCTTGGTGATGCGGGTATCCAAAAGTTGGCGACGCTAAATCATGAATATGCCTGTGACCTTGCGGATGTTTTAGATGCCATTGAGGGTGTTAAGGTTGAGAACGACACATTCTTCAATGAATTCACGGTTCGCTTGAGCAAACCTGCCGCAGATGTCGTACAAGCCTTGGCCGATATGGGCATTTTGGGCGGTGTTCCGCTGTCGCGCCTCACACCAGAAGGTGATCCAAACCTCCTCTTGGTTTGCGCCACAGAGACGTCATCAGCAGAGGACATCGCAGCCTTTGGGTCCGCGTTGAAGGAGATTTTGTCATGAACAACCAAGGTCGTCCGACATCACCTGTCGCAGCAAATATGAATGAACGTGCAACCGTTTCTGGGTCCAAAGGTTTGGATCAAGCCGAGAAGCTAATTTTCGAAGTGGGAACACCGCAACGCACCGGTGTGGACTTACCTGAGCCAAAAGGCCGTCCGAGCCGTCTGGGCAATCATGCGCGCCAAGGCGAGATTGGTTTGCCGGGATTATCAGAGCCAGAAACGTTGCGTCACTATGTGCGCCTGTCGCAAAAGAACTATGCGATCGATCTTGGTGTCTATCCGCTCGGCTCTTGTACGATGAAACATAATCCGCGGCTGAACGAGAAAATCGCACGCATGCCTGGCTTTGCGGACGTTCACCCCTTGCAGCCGATTTCGACAGCCCAAGGCGCATTAGAAGTGATGTCCGTGCTCTCGCATTGGTTGATGACACTCTGCAATATGCCTGCTGTTGCGTTGACGCCTAAAGCGGGCGCACATGGCGAGCTTTGCGGGATGATGGCAATTCGTGCGCGTTTGGATCATGATGGCGCGTCGCATAAACGTCGCGTGTTAGTGCCAGAAAGTGCCCACGGGACGAATCCAGCCACGGCCGTTCAATGTGGATTTTCAGTTGATGAGATCCCCGCAAATGCGGGCGGACGCGTCGATATGGTGGCATTGCGTGCCAAATTAGAAGGCGCAGGCAAGGGCTCCGATATTGCGGGAATCATGCTGACCAATCCCAATACATGTGGATTATTCGAAAGTGACATTCTTGAAATCGCGGACTTGATCCATGATGCTGGCGGCTACTTCTATTGCGATGGCGCGAACTTCAACGCCTTGGTCGGACGTGTTCGCCCCGGCGATCTGGGCGTCGATGCGATGCATATCAACTTACATAAGACATTCTCGACCCCGCATGGCGGTGGCGGCCCTGGGTCTGGACCAACAGTCTTGTCGGATGCATTGAAAGATCACGCACCTGTGCCTTATGTCGTCAAAACAGAAGACGGTGGGTTTGATTTGGTTGAAAACCCTGATGAGAAAAGTTTTGGCCGTATGTGTGCCTTCCACGGCAATATGGGCATGTATACGCGATCATTGGCCTATATGATGAGCCATGGTTCGGATGGTTTGAAACAGGCAACAGAAGACGCCGTGTTGAACGCCAACTATGTGCAAGCCTCGCTCTCTGACGTCATGACGACGGCCTTTGAGGGAACATGTATGCATGAAGCCCTATTTGATGATCGGTTCCTGAAGGATACAGGCGTCGAAACACTCGATTTCGCCAAAGCCATGATCGACGAGGGGTATCATCCGATGACGATGTATTTCCCATTGGTTGTGCACGGTGCGATGTTGATCGAGCCAACTGAGTCTGAGTCTAAAGGCGAGCTGGATCGATTTATTCTGTCTATGCGCTCACTGGCCGAACGTGCAAAATCTGGCGATGTAGAGAGCTTTAAGCAAGCACCTATCTATGCGCCGATGCGTCGTTTGGATGAAACACTCGCTGCACGGAAACCTGTTCTACGTTGGACACCGCCCGTTGATGTAGCCGAAGCCGCTGAGTGAGTTTAAATTGCAGGCTAACGAAAACATGTCTCGCTCTTCTGGGCGGGATATTCTTACCCGCGACATCCTATGCGGATGATGTTTGCACCTATAGCGACTGGGCGTGGCACTCCGAGCAGGGTCGCGCTTTCGATTACCAAGATGTGCGCACAACGCGAGGGCAGTTGTCGGACGCGCAACAACATCCAACCTTACACTGTTCTATATGTCGTGAAGACCAAGCTGACATTACCTTGTCTAACGGCCTGACTGTCCAAGTCTGCGCCATAGTTGCAGGGCGTATCGAACGCGCGTTGGAAGACAGTTTGAATGCAGGGTTTCAAGTACAGACACTGACTGGATATCGCGTCGGGCGCACCCGTGGGCCTCTGAATGAGAGCGGACTTCGGACTAAATATAGCAACCATAGTTTCGGCGTGGCGATTGATGTGAATGCCAACGCCAACGGTCTTTATGGTCGATGTGTTGAGTGGGGGCCAGAGTGTCGACTACGACGAGGTGGTCAATGGGACCCGCAAAACCCGCTTTCAATCTCGCCCGACAAAGACGTATATCATCTTATGAAACGCGCAGGGTTTCATTGGGGCGGCGAGTTGAATGGTAGACAGAAAGACTTCATGCATTTCTCCCTGACTGGAGATTAAGCGATTTTGGACAATAAAAAAGCCGCCTCGGAGGGCGGCTTTTTTATTGTCTAACCGTTACAGCCTTAGCCGAGGGAGGAACCCATTTGCTTGATACCGTCTTGGATCAGTTTGGATTTATCTGTGGCTGTTAGTTTTGTGCGCAAGATTTTTTCTGCTGCATCCATCGCAAGGTCTGCCGCTTTGGCTTTCACTTCACTCATGGCTTGGGTTTCAGCATTCGCGATTTTCGCTTCGGCTTGGGCGGCACGACGTTCCAAACGTTCAGCCAAGTCTCTACGGGCTTGAGCGGCCATATTTTCGGCATCAGAACGCGCTTGTTTCACAATGCTCTCAGCTTGATCTTCGGCTTCTTTTTGTTTGCGCTGGTAAGACGCAAGAAGTGTTTGAGCCTCTTCACGAAGACGGCGCGCTTCTTCGAGTTCTGTTTTGATGTTGTCAGCACGATCGTCGAGTGCCTTACCCATCGCCCGAAATCCGCCTTTATATGCAACAAGCATAAGGAACAGGACAACGGGTACTGCGACCCAAAACCTTGAATCCAAATAAAAAGGCGTGCCGGCTGCAGCTGATATTATAAAGCTGGACATGAACATTCGAATTTCCTGCTAATTTGTCAGCGACGCGCGGATAATTGCGGCCGTTATTTTTTTGCCAGTCAAAATTTCGATGACGTCACCTGCAGCATCTACCGCCACGGTCTCAACGCTTTTCAAGGCCGTCGTTTTGGCTTCTTGAATTCGCTTTTCCGCGAGCTCTGACTCACGATTTGCTAGCGCATCCGTGGCTTCGATCTCTTTCAAAATATCCTCTTCAACCGATTTCTTGGTCGCTTCGGCCACATTCATGGCCTTTGCACGGGCATCTGCGAGGATTTGAGTGTAAGATTTTTCTGCTTCTTCGGCCTGCGATTGAAACGCTGCCGCTTGATCAAGGTCGTCTCTGACTCTGTCAGTTCGGTCCGCTATACTTTGTCCGATACGCGGCAAAATAAATGTTGCGAGGACGAAATATATCAAACCAAAAACGATAAGGAGCCAAAATATTTGGCTTGCCCAAGTCGATAGGTCGAATTGTGGGAGGCCGCCCGTTGAAGCGGCTTCCCCGTAAGTATCAATCTTTGTAGCCTCGGCTGCCATATCGACGCTCCGTAAGATCTTAATTTATACGAAAAGGATGATCATGGCGAGAACGAAGCCGAAAAGGCCCGTTGCTTCGCATAGAGCAAAACCGAGAAGTAGATTTGTACGCTGTCCGTCGGCGGCCGATGGATTACGCAAGGCACCTGAAAGGTAGCTCGAGAAGATCGAACCAATACCAAGGCCAGCTCCAAGAAGGGCGAGTCCGGCAATACCGGCACCAATATAACGTGCTGCTTCTGCTTCCATTTTAAATTCTCCTAAGGATGGAATAAGTCTGATTAGTGATGAACGTGATACACGTCGTTGAGGTAAATACAGGTAAGAATTGCGAAAACGAAGGCTTGTAGTGCGGCCACCAAGAATTCAAGTGCAGCAATACCCATAATGCCGAAGATAGGCAAGATCGCGGCACCCACAAATGCGCCGCCCTTGGCCACAAGGAACGCGGCAAAGATTGCGAAAAGCTTGAGCATGACGTGCCCCGCAACCATGTTCGCGAACAAACGTACAGCTAGTGTAATCGGGCGAGCGATGAATGAGATAACCTCGATCGGGACGATGATTATATACATGATCGCTGGGAGCCCAGAAGGCGCGAAAATCTTAAACCATGACAGCCCATTTTTCCAGATACCTGCGACGATCACGACACCGATTGTCATTACAGCGAGCGTCACGGTGACAGCCAAATGGGAGGTTGTCGTGAAGGCGTAGGGGTTCATGCCGATTAAATTGGCAGCCAATATGAAGAAGAATAGCGTAAAGACGAAGGGTAAGAATTTCATGGCTTCCGGCCCAGTTGTATCGCGTATCATGTCCGCGATAAATTGGTAGGATAGCTCTCCCATAGACTGCAAACGGCCCGGAATGAGCTTACCACGGAGGGTCAGCGCAAAAAAACCGACGATCAGAATCCCGGAAACGATCATCCACAGCGCAGAATTGCTGAAGCTGATCGTTTGTCCCGCGATCTCGAAAAGGTCGCCCTTTTCCTTAATCTCGAACTGCTGCATCGGGTCTGTAGCCACTTACCCGCTCCTATTCGTCTTCAATGTCATCGGGCATGTCGTCCCCAATTGGGACGCCCGCATTTTGTTGTGCCATTTTATCGGCTGATATTAAAACTGTTTTGATCCCAGCGGTAAAACCGAGACCTAATCCGACTAGAAGACCCCAAGGTGTTGTGCCTACAAGGTGATCAAACCCGTAACCGAGCCCGAGACCAACCATAACAGACACCACCAATTCGGTGCTCATTCGCCATGCTTGACCGAGTATACGTCCGTCATTTTGTCGTCCTTTGGCGGTAGGCTCTTCATGCTTGGTTTGGGCGGCGTCTAAACGCGCCCTTAGAGCAATCAAATCTTCCGATTTAGGTCGGGGGTCGGGTGTTTCTCGGTTGGTCATGGTATCGTCTTCGCCCCCAGAAGATCACCCTCTGAAAGCGGCCCCTACCTAACGAAGGGGGTAGGGGAAGTCAACCAAATGGGGTGAGGGTTTAACGCATTGAAAAAAAACGATAAATTGATTTTAGCCCGATGTTTTTTGGTCTTAACCACACCGGGGTGCCGGACTCTCGGTTTTCATACGATTTGGACCCTCGTTTCAGAACTCTGAGTCTTTTAGACCCGGGTCTTTACAAGACCGAAACGGCAGGCTGTTACAATCTCTTGGGTTGAGCACTCAAGCGAAAGGTCTCGCCGTCACCATCGCCCATTTTGAACTCGGCCTTCTCGCCATAGGCTGCGGATATCGTTGGTTCGGCTATCATTCTCCCCCCTGTGCATGCATCGACATCGACCAACTCTGGCTCATTAAGTGGGTGTGTCGGGGGCTCTGGGGTTTCGCAGATTTGAATGCGAATATTCACAACCTTTTCAACTTCGGTGATTTTAGCAACCATGAAAAGTGATGTTTCAGAACCTTGATACTGCAATGAGGGAAGGCGCATCGCAATAAATTGGTCAAAGCCTAGCTCGAGCTCTGTCGTGAAGCGCTGCACCCGCTTTCCCTCAACACCGTCTTCAAAAACTGGCGAAATGTATTCTCCCGCCAGTGTAATCGAAATGTCTTCCGCGTTTGCAGGCGTTGCAATGAAGACGGGTAGTGCCAAAATCGGCACACAAGCCGCCGCAACGGCCAGTATTGATTTAGGTTTGGATTTGAGTGTCATGAGAAGCTCCGTCAATCGGTTTGGATGGGAGCGAGCGTCTGGCTGTGTCAGGTAACCAGAGATTAGGCGGCGAATGACAAAACTCACAGTGCTGCCTTCATCGGCGGCTTTGGCTTGTAGGGCCTGTTTATCTTCATGCGAGAGCCGCACTTCCAACATTTCTGATTTCTTTGTCGATTTCATTCGGGGCCCTGATTCGTGTCACAGCTTTAGCGCGCAAAGTTAGAATCGCAAAATAGGTCTAAGTCCGCGAATGTTTCCGTGTCGGGACAGTCTGGAAATCATGTCCTGACAAAAATCAGAACTTATTCTGCTGCCACCAAAGCTTCGGCTTTGGATAGCTCGATAGACAGAAGCTGGGAGACACCCTGTTCAGCCATTGTCACCCCAAATAGACGATCCATGCGGCTCATCGTGACGGGATTATGGGTAATTGCGATGAACTTCGTATTGGTGTGCTTCTTCATCTCGTCTAGCAAATCGCAATAGCGTGCGACATTGGCATCATCCAGCGGCGCATCGACTTCGTCCAACACACAGACAGGGGCTGGGTTGGAAAGGAAGACTGCAAAAATTAGGGCTGTCGCGGTCATGGCTTGTTCGCCACCTGACAACAAAGACATGGCTTTCAGCGATTTCCCGGGCGGACGCGCCATAACTTCAAGGCCAGCTTGTAGAGGATCATCCGACTCGGTAAGGGCCAGTGCGGCCTCGCCACCGCCAAACAATGTTTGGAAGAGGCGCCCAAAGTGATCATTCACAGTGTCAAATGCCGCAAGCAAGCGTTGACGACCTTCGGTGTTCAACTCGTCAATGCCTTCGCGTAACCGGGCAATTGCGGCGATAAGGTCTTCGCGCTCTGCAACCATGGCGGACAGACGTTCTTCTTGTTCGACGGCTTCTTCATCTGCGCGTAAGTTCACTCCGCCCATTTTCTCGCGTTCGGTGTTTAGGCGTTCAAGCTTTCTTTCAATGTCGTTTTCCGAGAGGCTGGTTTCAGCCGTCAGCTCGCCCAAATGGGTTTTCAATTCAGACGGTTCGCAATTTAGCGTCTCATTCACGCGGGCTTTGGTTTCACCAATCCGTTCTTGTGCGGCGGTCAATCGCGCGGCGGAGGCGGCGCGGCCTTCACGGGCTGCACCTGCGGCGGTTTCAGCCTCGCGAGAGGTTTGGACGGCATCTTGTGTTTCTTTTTCTGACAAGCTCAGAGCATCTGCCGCCGAAGTTCGGCGGGCTTCGGCACTTGCTAAATTCGCAAAGAGTTGTGTGCGGCGCTCGGCGAATTTATCGGGGCCGTCTGTGGCCGCCGCGAGGGACATATCGGCAGCCGCACGGCGATTTTCTAATGTCGCGACACGTTTGCTGGCGCTATCTGATCGGCGGGCCCAATTCGCGCGTTCCGTTTCAACGGCTTTCAATCTGGTCGCGCGGGCTTCTGCTTCGTTAGCAAGGCTGCGATATTGCGCAGTCGCATCATCGGCGACGTCACGAGCTTGGCCTAAGCGTGTTTCGAGGTCTGTGCGCTGCGCACTTAAATCTTCACCGCCAGAATGTGTAGCGAGATTTGATTCTGCCGCCGCAACTTGCTTGTTCAGTTCTTCGGCTTCAATGCTGAGGCGTGAGATGCGATCTTCGAGGTTGGTCTTCTGCGCCGAAGCTCGAGCGATATCTGTTTCATATTGCGCCATCGCGGCTTGGGCGGCGCGGTCTGCACGTTCCAAATCAGGCAGGATTTTCCGTGCGTCGCGCGCGGCGTTATCCGCGTTTTGTCGTGTTTGTCGCGCGGTTTCAAAGCCAGCCGTAGCCGCGTCTACTTTCGCAGTTGCGGCCGTCACTTCTGCCGTTAATTCGTTGACGCGATTTTGTTGTTTCAGCTTAATCGCCGCGGAGGTTTCAACACCCGCCGCAATCGTGAACCCATCCCATCGCACAACATCGCCGCGCGGGGAGACCAGGCGCTGGCCAGGTTTTAAGTCTTTTGCCTTGGTGCGAATATCATCCACGGACGCCACGCCAATCTGTGACAAGCGAGCCTCAAGCTCTTTCGGTGCGGTGATATGATCCGTGATCGGGTCAACGCCAGCAGGCAGGCTTTGCGTTGGGACATCTGCGCCATCCCAGCGCAATCCTGCGGAGCCGCCAACAGCCGCTTCCAAATCTTCACCAAGAACCGCCGCTAAAGCTTGTTCAAATCCAGCCTTCGCCTGAACGCTGTCGAGTGCGGGTATCCAATCCGCAGAGGCGGATCGTCTTAGCACATTTTCCAATGCAGATTTTTCAGCCGTGAGTTTTTGGGCGGCTTGTCTGACAACGGATAGATGCTCACGCGCAATACGGTCGGCATCTTCTGTTTTAGTTTTCTCTGCGCTCAGGCGTTGTTCGGTCACGCGCGCAGTTTCTAATTTTTCTAAGGCTTCGTTGGAGGCCGCGCCAAAGAGGTTTGCATTCCCAAAACTATCGGTGTCCAAGCCCGCCAATTTATCCTGTGTTTGTTCGCTTTCAATCCGCACGCGTGACCGACGTTGTTGGACTTGCGTGAGTTCACGTTCCGCGGATTCACGACGCGCGGCTTGGTCGGCTGTCTTTCTCGTCAATTCGTTGAAATCTGCATCTAATGTATTTCGGGCCTTGAGAGCTTCTGCTGCCGCATCCGCAGCGGCATCAAGTGCGGCTGAAATATCTTTAAGGGCTGAGAGCTCTTTGTGTTCCGCGGCTAAACGTTCTTCGGCTTTCGCGGCGTCGTCCACGACCTCTTGCTCATGGGCGAGATCAGAGGCGATATCTTTGAGTTGGGCTTCGAGTTTGCGGACTTCGGATTTTGCCGTTTCCTCGTCTTGCTCCAAGGCTTCTTTAGCTGCGTTTAAGCGCGCGAGGAGAGCCGCAGCTATGAGTTGCTCTTCGCGTTTTGGTTCTAATAGGCCAGAGAGTTCATCGGCGCGACGCATGGATTCGGACGCATGAAGCTGCGTATCCGCCACTGACTTTTCACGCTCGCGCAGATCAGTTTGCGCGGTTTCCAATGTATCCAGTGCGGCTTGCCAACGTTTTAACCACAGCAAAGCCTTATATTCATGGATTTCACCTGCGAGGCGTTTGTACCGCGCAGCTTGGCGCGATTGACGGCGCAGCGATAAAAGCTGGCTTTCGATCTGGCCGACAATGTCTTCTAGGCGGTCAAGATTGGTTTCGGCGGCACGAAGGCGAAGTTCGGCTTCATGACGGCGAGAATGCAACCCCGAAATACCAGCGGCTTCCTCCAGAATACGACGACGGTTCGAAGGTTTGGCAGCGATCAGCTCTGAAATTTGACCCTGACGAACAAGGGCGGGTGAGTTTGCACCCGTTGAGGCGTCCGCAAACAGAAGCTGGACGTCTTTCGCGCGAACGGTCTTGCCGTTGATTTTATATTTTGACCCTTTGGCTTTCTCAATGATCCGCATGATCTCAAGCGTGTCTTCATCATTGAAAGCAGGGGGCGCGATGCGAGCTGAGTTATCAACCGTGATCGTGACATGGGCTTGGTTGCGGCCTGGACGGGTTTTTGTCCCGTTGAAGATGACATCTTCCATCGCCGCGCCGCGCATGGCTTTCGCTGAATTTGCGCCCATGACCCAACGGATCGCCTCGAGAAGGTTCGACTTCCCGCAGCCGTTAGGTCCGACGATTCCCGTCAGACCCGGTTCGATCAGGAATTCCGTCGGTTCGACGAAAGATTTAAAGCCCGCCAGCTTAATGGAATTAAAGACGAGCGATCCCATGAGTTAGTCTTCTGAAGATTCCGCAGGAACCGTTTCACCTAGCACTGGAAGGATGGCGGCCTCTAGGGATTCTAGGTCGTTCTTCGCGACGCGTTTGCCGTTCACAAAGAAAGACGGTGTTCCAGCCACACCTTGATCCATACCGAGTTGCGCAAAGGCGTCATAACGCGCTGTAATGTCTGGATCGCTCATGCAGGAAATAAATTCTTCTTCTGACAGGCCAGAGGCTTTTGCGAGACTGATATAGGCTTGGCGTAATTGACCGCGCTGACCCATTTCAAAAATCTGTGACTGACGGTCAAATTGGATTTTGACGTTCTTGAAGAACTTATCGCGGTCTGCGCAAAGGGCCAATTTATGACCCGCTGTTGCGATTTCTATGTTGGATGCAGGGAAGGGACGAAAGACATATTTGACCTTACCTGTGTCCACATATTTGGTTTTGATATCAGGGTAAACATTCTGATGCCAATAGGCACAGCCTGGACAGGCGACAGACGCATATTCTACAAGTGTGACGGGTGCGTCCGCTTTACCTAAAATGTAATCATCGGCGACGGTATATTTTCCATCGGCTCCACCCGTTGAAACGGCAGTGTCTCCACCTCCGCTACAGGCGCTCAAAGCGAGCGTTGCTCCGGCCAATAGCAATACAAAACGTCTCGAAATCGAATCAAAATTTGTCATAGGTCTAACTCTTCGGATTTAGTCGAATTTAGCAAGGGCACGGCCTGCGCGCGCTTTGGATTGGTTGTGGGTGAATAGAGTATACGCAGTTAGCCTCGACCATTACAGCTCAAATTGATCATGAACAGCCCATTTTGTGAGGCGAGTCAGTCCTTAGTCGTGGGCGTGACCTGCATGGGCGTTTGCAGGTTTAATCCCTTCGGGAAGAACAGAGAGGCCTTTTTCATCCATTTCATGGATCAAATCGACGAGGCTCTTAGCATCTGATTCGCCCTTGTAAGCTTCGCCGTTGATAAAGAAGGCAGGGACGCCGCGGACTTTGGCGGCACGTGCGCGGTCAGAATTTGTTTGGATATGTGCCAACATGTCAGGATTGCGCAAACAAGCTGTTATGGCGTCTTCATCTTCCATACCTGCGAGTTTCGCGATTTTATTGTAAGCTTCGCGTCCACGGCCTTCGCTTGCGTCTTTAAATATCTGATCTTGGTTTTCCATCTGATACTCAATGACCGACATATAATCCGCGGAGGGCGCGCATTCCGCGAGGAGGAAGCCCGTCATCGCCATTTGCGCGGGCGCCGTTGGGAACTCACGAAAAACCACCCGCAATTTATCTGTATCCACCAGCTCTGATTTTACGACAGGCCATTCTTTGCTGAACCATGTGCCGCAATGCGGGCATGTGACGGAGGCCCACACGATCATGGTTATCGCGGCGTCTTCGCTGCCGATGGTGTGATCATCAGCGGCTTCGCTAAGCGCGAAATCTGTCACCAGGCTCGGAAACTCTGTCTGAGTCGCGGGGGCTTTATCGGTTGATTGTGCGATAGCGGTTGAGGCGAACGTCAGTGACATAGCCAGAGCGAGTATAAATCGGTTCATGTCTTTACGATCCTTTCGAGATCACATTACGGCCCATTGCTTCGAGAGCGTGTTTCAGGCGTTCGTTTTTTACTTGCGCGAGACTGTCCTGCAAAGCGATCTCTTGGCGAGGGGCTAAGCCCCGTTTAGGCCGCGAGGATGCGGGCGCAGTCATACGCGATTGGACAACCTTAATCCGCGAAATATGACTGGAACCTAAATGGGCGTTTAATCGAGCAATTATAGGACCAGATTGCGCCAAAATAAGTGCCGCTGCTGGACCTGGTGCAGAGATGATCAGCGTCCGTCCGTCTCTGCCGCCGAGAAACCGAACCGGTGTTGAAATTTTGGACCAACGCGGTCCCATGATTTCAGGCCAGACGCGTTCAAGCGCCATAGCAGATTGACCACCGCCATGTTTTTTGGCCAGCGGGCGCATAATTTTCGATACAGAGAGCCCTGCGCTGGGAGGCGCTCGGAATTGCGGGCGCGCGCGTTGACCTTCGATCCATTGACCGAGGACGTGGCGATTATGTCGCTTGTCATCTGACATCAGATTCAGTGTCGCCTATTGCGGCGCAGCGGTAAAGCAGACAGAGCCGTTTTATGCATAACGTTTTCGACATGCGCGCCGCGATTTTGCGCTGGTATGATGACCAAGGTCGCACTTTGCCGTGGCGTGTCCGTCCAGAGGACCGCGCAGCGGGTGTCGTTCCAGAGCCTTACGCGATTTGGTTATCTGAAGTGATGAGCCAGCAAACGACGCTGGCCCATGCCACACCCTATTGGACGGCCTATCTATCGACGTTTCCGACCGTGATAGATTTGGCCGATGCGGACCGAGAGGTGATCTTATCCATGTGGGCGGGCTTGGGGTATTATGCGCGCGCCCGAAACCTCCATAAATGTGCGGGCGTCGTGCGCGATGAACATGGCGGTGTCTTCCCAACGGATGAGAAAACGTTGCTGACCTTGCCGGGTATTGGGCCTTACACGGCGGCGACGATTGCTGCGATCTGTGCAGAGGAAGCGACGAATATTGTTGATGGAAATGTGGAGCGCGTAATCTCCCGAATTTTTGCTTATGACGATCCACTGCCGAAAGGTCGTAAGGGTCTCCGCGAATTAGCAGGGACATTGGTGCGCGACGATCGTCCCGGGGATTATGGCCAAGCGCTTATGGACCTCGGCGCGACGATATGTTCGCCCAAAAGCCCAACATGTTTAATCTGTCCGTGGCAAACATGGTGCGTCGCTCATGCCGCAGGTGAATCGGTGAAATACCCGATCAAGACAAAGAAAAAACCGACGCCCGTTCGGTATGGTTATGCGTATGTTCTGCGCTGCGGGGATCAAATTTTGGTGGAGCGCCGTCCTGATAAAGGCTTACTCGGTGGGATGCTCGGCGTGCCCACCAGTGCTTGGGGCGAAAAACCAACGGATCATTCGGCGGCGCCAATGAAACGAAATTGGGAAAAAATCGGGGAGGTCGTCCATGTCTTCACCCATTTCGAATTACGCTTGGATGTTTTCGGGGCGGAAAAGGACCAAATAGATGATCGGATGTGGATGTTTGACCCGTCAGGCTTACCGACCGTTTTTAGCAAAGTTGTTAAAAGCGCGCACAAAAAAACCGGACCCTAAGGCCCAGTTTCAAATCTTACATTCGGCGAAAGCCTACTTGTAGTTTTTCTCAAGACCGAAGTGCTTGGTGAGCATGTAATAGACAACGGCGCGGTATTTGCTGCGCTCTGACTTACCGTATTTTTCGATGACAGCTGCGATAGCTCCGTCGAGGTCTTGGCTTTCTGAAAGGCCGTGCTTCTTCATCAAGAAGTTTTTCTTCACTGTTTCCAGCTCGGCTTTGTCTGATCCTGATACTGTCGATGCATCGCGGTTATAGATAGATGGGCCACAGCCGATTGTGACCTTACGAAGGAGGTCCATGTCTGGCGTCATGCCAATCTTGGTTTTCAAAACGTCTGCGTATTTTTCGATTAACTCGTCACGTTTACTCATAGCAATTTCCCCTAAGGCTAATAACAAAAAGCCCGAGCGGCAGCCCGAGCCTGAGTAATAGCTATGGTTAATTCGTGCTTAACGCAAGCTGAACGGGATTTCGTTCTGCTTGATGTATTTTAAGCCTGAGCAGCTTCCGCCATTTCCGCGCGCACTTCGCTGCGAATTGTGTCTATCGGTTGAAGACCTGCAGGACCTTGGAGGTGCCAGAATGTCCATCCGTTACAAGACGGCGCATTCGTGAGAAGTGCGCCAAGTTTGTGAATCGAACCTGATTGTTTCCCAGATTCGAGACTGCCATCCGCACGCACTGTTGCGCTTAGGATGCCATTCTTTGAGAAGACTTTTGTGCCAATTTTGACCAATCCGCGTTCGACGAGATTTCCAAAGGGAACCTTTGGCTCTGATCGCTTGGATTTTGTGACGGCAACCGTTTGGCCTTCTTCGATGTTGGCGATGCGACGGCTGGCGTGAATGATATATTCTTCTTCGCGTTCAAATCCGATGAAATTACGACCTAGCTTTTTAGCGACCGCACCTGTTGTGCCTGTCCCAAAGAAAGGGTCAACAATGACGTCGCCTGGATTTGTTGTCGCGAGGATAACGCGATGCAGCAGCGATTCAGGCTTTTGAGTCGGATGTGCTTTTTTACCTTCGCCATTTTTCAATCGCTCGCGGCCTGTGCAAATTGGAAGTGTCCAATCACTGCGCATTTGGACGCCTTCATTTAGCATTTTCATCGCGTCATAATGGAATGTCGGTCTGGCATCTTCGGATTTGGACGCCCAGATCAGTGTTTCATGTGCATTGGTGAAACGTGTGCCACGGAAGTTCGGCATTGGGTTCGTTTTACGCCAGATGATGTCGTTCAAAATCCAGAACTGTTGGTCTTGTAACACTGTGCCGACGCGGAAAATATTGTGATAGCTACCCATCACCCAGATCGCACCATTTGGTTTTAGGATACGACGCGCTGCTGCCATCCATTCCTGTGTGAACAGGTCATAGGCATCCATCGTGTCATACTGGTCCCAGGCTTCTGTCACGCCCGCGACATGTGAGTTGTCGGGACGGGATAGTTCACCGCCGAGTTGCAGGTTATAGGGCGGATCAGCAAATATTAGATCGACGCTCTCAGCGGGTAAATTATTCATATTCGCCACGCAATCACCTTGCACGATTTGGTTCATGGGCATCTCGGCCAATTGAACATCACGGCTCGGGTCATTGCGCGTTGGGGGATTGGGGTTGGTAATGACCTTGAAGCGGGATTTAGTATTTTCTTTCACGGGACAGAGCTTTCGCGACGGGGGTTTCGTGTGGTTGGCACCCTTCGTCTCTGATTCGTCCTAACAGGATGTAAACGATTGATTTACCTTAGTAATTAAGGATTGGGTAACTCGCGTTAATATCAACAACCCTTTTGTTAGGAAGTGTTACCAAGATATGAAAAAAGCCGCCTCAAGGGACGGCTTTGCGTGACTTTGTGTGAAGCGAATATGAAGGTCACGTCATCGGAGGTTTTTTAAAGTAATGAGTCCGCTGCAAAAAATGCGAAAAACCCGCCGATAAAATAAACTCCAACCGACGCATAAAGCAAAATCCCGCTCATTTTGGCAGTCGTGCGCAGGCTTTTGCGGCAGATGGATCAAATGGGCAGGGCGCAACAGAGTAATGTGAATGTGCTGACGAAGAGCGACAAGGTCGGTGCAAAAAGTATACGTTTGGAAATAGGTTCAGACATAAGTCTAATTGGCGATCATGGCTTGGCCTCGCGCAATTTCATCGACTTTAGAGCCAGATTTTTTACGTATTTTCGAAGTCTAACTGACCATGCAGATCATTGTTTGGCTTCCGCAATGGCGAGTGATGACCAAAGCGAACGCGAGCGCAAAGTTGCCGAACTTGTTTCGCTTTTGCTTAAGAAAGCATAATTCGTTTTGGGACTAGCCGTATCGCGGTGCGCCTAAGCCCGAGGTTCCAAATAGAGCGAGTTTCAGACTATTGGCGATCCGCTCTGCGCGAATCATGAAATAGGCTGGCGTTTCGGGCGTTGGGGCTGTGTCTTCCAGTGTTTGCCGAAACAACTTTAGCCAAAGGTCGAAATGCTCACTCTCAATTGTGTCACTATGTTTGCGGTGTGCCTCAACGGGTTTGCCCGAATAAAGACCCGCATTCATTGTCACTGAGGCCCAGAACGCTTTCATACGCGGTAAGTGAACGTCCCAATTCTCGCCGATGGCCTCATTGAAAATCGGACCCAAGACGTGGTCCACGCGAATGCGGTCGTAAAATGTATCGACTAAGGTGGAGATATAGGCCGACGTTATGCCCAAATCCGCAGCATTGTCTTGGATGGCTTTACGGGCTTCGCTGACGCGGTTGCGGGTCATATATATAAAGTACCAATCAACAATGAGTGGAGAGCGAAATACCGATCACTCTAATCCAGCCCGTTATGCATTAGTCCAATGTGGTGAGATTACCACGTCATTTCACGTCCACATCAGGGTACCAAATTTTAAGGTGTACAATATGATCTGCGACAGAAAACACCGCATTTTCAAATTAGGACGCGCTTTCTAATTTCTTTCCGTAAACCTCAATCATCGAATAACAGGCGGGATTTCCCGCAAAATTGAACACACGAAAACAAATTAAAGGAATACATCATGGCAACTGCTAAGAAGACTGCAAAGAAAACAACGAAAACTGTTGAAGCTAAATCAGCTGTCCGCAAGGGTACATTGGCTTATCTTGGACTTTACGGTTTTGCAGCTGAGCGTGCACGTTTGCGCACTGAGCAAGTTAAAGCACTTTACAACAACGCAACTGACGGCCTCTTCGAAGACCTTGTCGCTCGCGGCGAAAAAGTTGAAGAGCTTGCATTTGGTACAGCTAAAACAGCTCAAAAACGCGCTGTCGAAACATTCGAAACAACAACTGACAAAGTTAAGTCTGTTGTTCCATTCGGCGCAAATGACCGCGTTGAAGAGCTAGAAGCTGAAATCAAAACATTGAACAAGAAAATCTCTGCTTTGTCTAAGAAAGCTTCCAAGCCAAGCAAAACAGCGACAACTGACAAAACAACAGGCATCAACAAGCAAGTTGCAACGCAAAAAGCGGCTTAGTTTGAACGAAATTCGACGCGCCCATTCTCTCTCCCTTGAACAGCTGTCCGTCCCCTTTGATGGCTGTTGGGCGTAATCGAACTTTAACGGCGTCTGCTTTTGCAGGCGCCGTTTTTTTTGCCTAATTCTGAAACGGAGCCTCACACAGACTCGACTCGCGTGTCTGTCTTACCTAGTCATAGATGTATAAGAACAAAGGTGAGGGTTCGGGTATGCCAAATAAACCAAATAATGTGGGGGCAAAAGCCGCTGAAACGACAACCGCGATTAACGGTCTTGTCGGGTTTAGGCGCTCCGAAGTTATAAAGAGCTTTGGCCTGATGGCGGGGTATGCGGCCAAACAACCTAAACCTTTCGCGAAACATCTCCGGAAATACGCAGGTGAGATGATTGAAATCGCCAAAGGTACATCGGAACTCGCACCTGACCGCAAAGACCGTCGTTTCAAAGATGAGTCTTGGCACAAGAGCCCATTTTACAAACGTAGCATGCAGGCGTGGCTTGCGATGCAAAAAGAATTGAACGGGTGGATCGAGGATTCCCGTATGCACCCCGCCGATCAATCCCGCGCGAAATTTGTGACTGACCTCATTGTTGATGCGCTCGCGCCGACGAACACACTGATCGGCAACCCGACGGCGATGAAGCGCTTGTTCGAAACCAATGGCGGCAGCCTCGTGAAGGGTCTACAAAATGCCTATAATGATCTAACCAAAAATGGCGGTATGCCCAGCCAAGTTGATGGTCGCCCATTTAAGGTTGGTGAAAACCTAGCGGTTTCCCCAGGGGCTGTCGTCTTCCAAAATGAAATGTTGGAAGTCATCCAATATTCGCCGAAGACGGAAGATGTTTATAAAATCCCCCTGATGATCATTCCGCCGCAGATCAATAAATTCTACGCGACGGATTTGGCCCCCGACAAATCTATGGTCCGCTTCCTGACCAAAATGGGGTATCAAACTTTCGCTGTGTCTTGGCGTAATCCAACGCGCCAACACGCGCATTGGGGATTAGAACAATATGTCGAAGCCCTATTTGAAGCTTCAGAAGCTGTTCGTAAAATCACCCGCAGTCCACGTATCAACGTAACGGGTGCTTGTTCAGGTGGCATCACGCTTTCGCTGTTCTTGTCTGAACTGGCGGCACGCGGCGATAATCGCATTAATTGCTACACACTCATGGTGTCTGTTCTGGACGGCAAAAAAGTGGATAGTGATGTGGGCCTCTTCGTGACGGATGCCGCGATTGAGACGGCGCGCCGTCAGTCTGCCAAAAAAGGTATTCTTGCAGGTGAAGAATTAGGTCGGGCCTTTGCGTGGATGCGCCCGAATGATTTGATCTGGAACTATGTCGTCAATAATTATCTACTGGGTCAAGACCCGCCGCCATTTGACGTGTTGTATTGGAACAATGATACAACCAACCTGCCTGCGCAGTTGCATTCAGATTATCTCGATATTTTCCAAGACCGCCGTTTCCGCAAGGATAAAGACGTCGTCTTTATGGACCATATCGTCGACCTCGAAGCGGTCACGCAAGACGGGTTTATGCTCGCAGGTGTTACCGATCACATTACGCCTTGGATGGCCTGTTATCGAAACATCCGTTTGTTTGGCGGAGAGATTGATTTTGTCCTCTCAAATTCCGGTCATCTCCAGTCGCTACTAAACCCTCCGGGTAACCCAAAAGCGCAATATTACACAAATATGGATCACCCTGCGCGGGCCACGAAATGGCTTGAGGGCGCGGAAAGCGTCAGCGAAAGCTGGTGGTTGCGATGGAACAAATGGTTGTCGATCCGCTCTGGTGAGATGAAAAAAGCGCCTAAGGCACTTGGGAATAAGGCCTATCCGCCTCTATCTAAGGCCCCCGGCGAGTATGTATTTACGTAGGTACAGCTGAGAAAATCACTGTGTTTACCTTTGTGTAAGGGTTTCCACTCACGCAAAGGTCTTTAAGCCGCTTAAGTACTTAACAATACTTTCGCATCCGAGCTGAACCGGGTGCGCGCAGAAATTGAACCTCAGAGTTCAAGTCTGCATTTCAGGTCACCCGAGGGAAAGACGATAGACATGCCGCATACTCTCAAAGCCGTAGACGGCCATGAAGAACCCATCGAGAACCACTCTCTGCCCCGTATCTTCTTCTCAAAGGTTGGGAACCAAAAGCTTCGCACAGCAATTTGGTCGGGCGTTGATAAGGGCGAAGGCAAACGCACACCTTTGTTGTTTTTCAATGGAATTGGCGCGAACCTGGAAATTGCCGAAGCTTTTGCAGATACTTTTACAGGCCGCGACATTATCACATTCGATATGCCAGGCATCGGCGGATCGCCAGACCCAACGGTGCCCTATCGTCCGTGGTGGGTCGCGAAGGCGGCGAAGCAAATCTTGCTTGAGAATGGCTATGATATGGTCGACGTTCTCGGCGTGAGTTGGGGCGGTGGTCCAGCGCAACAATTTGCTTGGCAGAACAAAGATATGACCAAGCGTCTCGTCCTCTGCGCGACAACAACGGGCGTCACAATGGTGCCAGGACGGCCAAAAGCACTCGTTAAGATGATCAGCCCAAAACGATATATTGACCGCGATTTCCTTAAAAAGAATTTTGAAACCCTTTATGGTGATGCCGCAAATGAGTCTGGCGAGTTTTCGATCAACATGATGCCGCCGTCCGTGAAAGGCTATATCTTCCAATTGACCGCTATGATGGGGTATTCAACACTTCCCTTTATTCGCCGTATCAAGGCGAAGACTCTGGTTATCATGGGCGACAAAGACCATATTGTTCCTGTTGTGAACGGTAAAATTCTCAACACCTTCTTGCCGCGATCTAAGTTGCGCATCATCGAGGGCGCTGGACATTTATTCCTGCTGACCCGTCGTGATGAAACGATCCAAATCATCAGAAATTTTTTCCTCGAACCTGAGGTGGCCATGCCGCATAAAGAGAGCGTGCAGTTGCCATCGGTTGAGGAAAGCTACACGCATTATAAATCAAAATTCGCGAGTTAACACATGTCTGACAAGAAAAAGCCTGACGAAAAAGACGCTATCCGCAAGGTTTGGTTGGCTGGCATCGGCGCTTATGGCCGGGCTTTCACCGAAGCTAAAGGCGCGGTTGGGTCGTTCACGGGAAAATCGTCCGAGGTTTTTGATGAGCTGGTATCCAAGGGAGAAATGCTGGAAGCCGTCGGGAAATATAAAGCCGAGGAGCTTGTCGGGAAAGGCAAAGCCGCGATGGGCGATATTAAGCCGGATCTGGATATTGATGATCGTATTTCGCGGATGCGCGCGCGTCTTTCCACTGTCACGGAAAGCTCAACGGACCGCCTCGAAGCCCGTGTGGATCAGCTGGAAGCTAAATTAGATGCCATCCTAGAAAAAATGGAAGGTGGCCCATCGACTAAGAAAAAACTATCAAGCAAAGCCCCTTCAAAGAAACGCGCGACAACGCAGAAGACCGTTGCTGCGAAAAAACCTGCTGCTAAAAAAACAGAGTCTAAATAGGGTTCTGGGTGAAACGCTCCGCAACCAAAACGAAAATACTCGCCACAGCCTTGGCTCTCTTCAATAATGAGGGTGAGGCGCAAGTCTCAGCTGTGGACATTGCCTCCGTCATGGAGATGAGCCCCGGTAATCTCTATTACCACTATAAGGGCAAAGACCAAATCATCCGCGCGCTCTTCGAAGACTTTGACGCAGAAATTCGCCAAGTCCTGTCTGCCCCTTTGAATGATCCTCTGGCGATCGAAGATAATTGGATCTATCTTTATATCATCTTTGAGGAAATTTTTGATTTCCGTTTTTTCTATCGTAACCAAGGCGAACTCCTTCAACGGATGCCTGAATTACGCGGACCCTTTTCGCGTATTTTGGCGTTGAAAGAACGGGCAGCTTTTTCGCTTCTCTCGACGCTGGAAGACATTGAGAAGTTGAGTTTTGATGAAGGCGAAAAGGGTGCGCTCGCGGGGCGTATCGCGCAGCACTTTACATTTTGGCTGCAATATCACGACCTACGCTACGGGCCTGAAAACGAAGGTCGCGGACTTGAAAAACGCTTGATCGATCAAGGCGTCTTCATGACACTCATCCAGATCACGCCCTATTGGGCGCATGGCGAAGGCTACGCCGAACTGTTGAGTGAATTTGCTAGCGGCAAGATAGATTGACCCTTCACGCTTGTGGAGGTCGCTCTCTGCAATCAAGCCTTGCTTTGTGGGGGGAATGGGCGATCCTTCTCCTTCCGCAATTGTTGCCAATTTTGGCGATACGATCTCACACCCTGTAATCTTGCGGGTTTCGAGCGCGGGTTTTCAGAAAGGCAAATCATGGCCAAAGGTAAGAGTTCACGCAAAGAAGTAAAAAAGCCGAAAAAAGAAAAAGTGAAAACAAACGCAGCCGCAGAGTCGAACAAATCTGGCACGACGATCGCTGGAAAAAAGATGAACTAATCCTGCCTGTCGCGCCCTGCGCGATACGTAGACGACATTAACCCTGTTTCGCGAAAATCAGCGCGAGACAGGTCCTCTGCTAGAATAATATCAAAAAACTCCTTCAAATTTACGCTTTCTCCATTCAACCTGAGTACGACGCGTAATGATTGAGGATCCCCACAATTCAAATCAAATGATGCCGCTTGTGTCTGTCATTGATATTTTTTCTGGGATGGATCAGATCAAGACGGGCGTTGGGATCTTTAACGAAGACCTGAATTTGGTTTTCGCAAATGAAACTATTCGCGGATATCTACCGCATCTTTATGAGGCTTTGGATCAGGGTCTTTCAATGAAAGCGGCGATTAAGGCGCAAACGCTGAAGATAACGCCTGATTTGAATGCCGATGAATGTGAGAGGCGTGCTGATCATATCCTATCGATGATACGGAATTGCGGCACGTTGGAAGTCCTTACACAGGAAGGCAACACGCTGAAAAGTACTTATGATAAAACGTCAGAAGGGCTTTACGTGATTACGACGACGGATGTCTCTAATCATAAAGCCACTGAAAAAGAATTACTGCGCGCCCGCGAAGAAGCCGAACGCGCCAATGCCGCGAAATCCAAATTTCTCGCACATATGTCTCATGAAATTAGAACGCCGATGTCAGGTGTTTTCATGGCAGCGCAATTATTGCAAAACCGCTTGCGCATGGCAAATCTAACAGAAATGGGTGACCTTGCTGATATCTTGATCAGCAGTGCTAACCACCTCAGCGCCATTATAGATGATGTGCTGAACCTATCAAAAATCGAGTCGGGGTTGATTGATATTAACCCGACAGAAAATTCTCTCGAAGATATGTTGGTAACATTCAAAAAATCACAAGATTTTGTCGCCAAGGAAATCGGGTTGGACCTTAAATTGGTGATCGACCCAAAACTGCCAGATCGTTTGAT
Organism: uncultured Caulobacterales bacterium; assembly: GCA_938040095.1. Lineage (GTDB taxonomy): Bacteria > Pseudomonadota > Alphaproteobacteria > Caulobacterales > Maricaulaceae > Litorimonas. The sequence goes on along the minus strand of CALHXF010000163.1, from coordinate 216 downwards.
TTATGACTCCGTTCGCCTGACGCAATGTATCACGAATTTGGTGACTAATGCTTTGAAGTTTACGACTTCCGGCAGTGTCACGGTGGCGGTTCTTTTTGATCCGCAAACCTATGTTGTGACGATCCATGTTGTCGATACGGGGATGGGGATTGCCCTCAATGAACAGGACCAAGTGTTCGGTGAATTTAAACAAGCCACGCAAGACCTCGACCGAGC
>CALHXF010000162.1 GCA_938040095.1 uncultured Caulobacterales bacterium | reverse complement strand
GGTGGCGTAACCCTCTAAATTGGACGGGTAGGCGCGGGGTGTGGAGGGTGTGGAACGTGAAATTAAATAATGATCCGCGTTTATGAAAATGCGCATCCCATCATTTTCAGCGACTTACATCAAATTTCAACAACATGATCCCCGCACCCGAAACCTGTGATAACTTACACAGGTTCTTTCGGACATGGGACAGGCGGGGCCTCGCTTGCTGGTTCGGAGGACGGTGGGTCTGAGCGTTGGGTGGTGAGACATCTAGAGGTGCCGGGACTTTTGAAGTGAGCGCACGACATTGCGTGTCCGGATCTGGAAGGCGGGTTCCGACGCGTAACTATGACCAGCTGTTACCGCTTTATCAAAAACCATTGCCGCAGGGCCTGCGCTTTCCGTCTTACAATCGGATGGCGCGGCAATCGCGTAAAACAAAACTAACTAATCTGGTGCTCCATCGCGGAGGCCAACCCTGCGGACAGTCCCGCTTATAATTTTGACGTCGGCAGACCCCCCTTGGAACAGAGGTGATGGGCTGCAAGCGTTTCCGCATGGGCAATTTGATCAACAAATATGCAAAATTCCAAATATCCGTCTGATATTTATTCATGTTCCGAAATGTTGATGATTTTACGATGCAGTGTTTTACTTGTCTACCCGATCTGGGCTTCACTGAAAAGGTAAGTGAAAGTTGACAATTTTTTGGCGATCAGGGTGAATTCTGATTTCGCCTTTTTGTGCTTTTAAGTCACTGTTTTTGTTATGTTATTTTGCATAGCGGCTAAGGCGAAATCAGTTATTTCCGATCGATCTGACCTGTGATTGAAGAGAGTGGCAGCAAGGGTGCGACCTCGCTGCCTAACGTAAAATACGCATTGATAGAAAGGTCCCATCCCATGCATATTAAACGAACCTCCCATATTGCGCCAAAATTCACCTTGGTCAAGAACGCCGGCCTTGCACTTGTTGCAATGAGTAGTCTTGCATTTGTTTCATCGCCAGCAAACGCTGCGAGTTCGCAATTTTCTGAGATGAAAATTACCATACAATTCCACGCCTCAGAGTTAGAGGTCGATGGCGGCACAGAAATGGTGTACTCAAAAATTAAGAAAAAAGCTAAAAGCGCCTGTTTGTCCTTACGGAAGACATCCGAATATCAGGGTGAGACATATGACGAATGTGTCGCCGACCTCGTCAATCAGTTGGTTTTAAGCGCCGATAAATCTGCGTTGATCAATCACCATAAAATTCAACAAACGGCAAAATTATCACAGAAATTTGCGTCTAATTAGACTTGGTTCTCTGTCTTGCTATTTTTGATCTCAAGCTGCGTAAAGCCACCGGATGTGCGGCTTGAGATTGCCACCCCAGATTTTTACCGACCCGTTTCTGGGGCCTATCCTGGACGGCGTTAGATTGCCGATTGGGGTGATCATTTGCGCATAAGTGTGTTTTCGAATTTGATCACTGACATATACCGTTTCGGTCCCTACACCCTCTCCTATGATAGAACATTTTGATACGTTAATCGTGGGTGCTGGATTATCAGGTATTGGTGCGGCCGTGCATCATCGCCGTGATTGCCCGGGCCGTAGTTTTGTCATCCTCGAAGCCCGCGCGCGCATGGGCGGCACATGGGATTTGTTCCGCTATCCGGGTATTCGTTCGGATTCGGATATGCATACGCTGGGCTATGATTTCAAACCGTGGACCGAGGCCAAAGCGATTGCCGACGGCCCTTCGATTTTGAACTATATAAAAGAGACCGCAGCCGAGTTCGGAATTGAAGACCATATTCGCTATAATGCGAAAGTGAAATCCGTGGATTGGAATTCAGACGCCGCTCATTGGGTTGTCACCCATGCAGATGCTGAAGGCGGGACGACAACCTTGACTGCAAATTTCATCATATCTGCGTCTGGATATTATAAATATGAAGAGGGCTATACACCCCATTTCGAAGGTCGTGACGACTTCAAAGGTGACATTGTTCACCCCCAACATTGGCCTGACAACTATGACACGGCAGGTAAGAAAATTGTCGTTATCGGATCGGGCGCAACGGCGGTAACCCTCGTGCCATCATTGGCCGATACGGCAAAGCACGTGACAATGTTACAGCGTAGCCCGACATGGATTGCCTCAATGCCTGACACGGATAAAGTCGCAAATTTCCTACGGAAAATATTGCCAGAGAAAACGGCCTATAAATTATCGCGCGCGAAGAACATCGCCTACTCGCGTTACATCTACAGAACAGCACAGAAGAAACCCAAGAAGACTGGCGATTATTTGTTGAAACAAATACGCAAAGAACTGGGGTCAGATTTCGACGTCGAAACACATTTCACGCCCAATTATAATCCGTGGGATCAACGCCTGTGCCTCGTGCCGAATGCGGATTTATTTAAGTCGATGAAAACGGGTGATGCGAGTGTCGTGACCGACCATATTGAACGCTTTGTCCCCGACGGCATCCTCCTCAAATCGGGGAAGAAATTGGACGCAGATTTAATTGTGACCGCGACAGGTCTGAACGTGGTTGTCGGGGGAGAGACTGAAATTCTGATCGATGGCGTATTGCAGACCATTGGCGATAAATTTGGGTATCGCGGCCTTATGTTCTCTGACGTACCAAATATGGTTTCGGTCTTTGGCTATACGAATGCCAGTTGGACATTGCGGGCCGATCTGATTTCGCGGTTTGGCTGCCGTATGATCAACTATATGGATGAAAATGGATTCAGTGCGGTAACCCCGCGCGCACCTGCGGGCCTCGTGCCGCGTCAGTGGATCGATTTCGATGCAGGCTATATTACCCGGGTTGCAGATCAATTGCCAAAGCAAGGCGACCGAGATCCGTGGCAAAATCGCCAAGACTATAAATTTGAGAAAGCGCTTTTGATGAAAGGCGCGCTCGAAAACGAAGGCTTGGAATTTACATCGCCTACAAAACTGGCTGAGGTTGCGTAATGGGCATTTTTAAAGACAAAGTCTGCGTCATCACAGGGGCGGCTTCGGGAATGGGGCGCGAACTTGCCCGCCAACTTGGAGAGCAAGGTGCCGTTCTCGCACTGTCCGATATTGACGCCAAAGGCTTGGAAGAGACCCGTGAAATGATCGGGGCAGGCAACCGCATTTTGGTAGACGAAATGGATGTGTCGGACAAGCAATCCGTCATTGATTACCCTGCTAAAGTCGAAGCGGCTTTGGGTCCAGCAGATTTCGTTTTCAATAATGCGGGTATGACGCGCGTCGGCGATGTCATGAACACGCCACTCGAGAGTATGGAGCAGGTCATGGATGTGAACTTCTGGGGGGTTATTCGAATGACAAAAGTCTTCCTGCCTCAGCTCGTTCGAACCAAAGGCGTGGTGACAAATATCTCGTCGCTCTTCGGACTAATCGCGTATCGAGGGCAAGCGCATTATTGTGCGTCTAAATTCGGGGTCCGCGGATTTACCGAAACGCTCGCCTTGGAAATGGAAGAGGCGGAGACAGGCGTCGGCGTCTGCTGCGTTCATCCAGGTGGCGTGCAGACCAATGTAGCGCGAAATGCCAAGGTTGATTTCCTGCCAGACGGCATGGTGCGCGAAACGCTTGATAAGGATTTTGATGAGCTCGCGATCACAACCGTCGAAGATGCGGTGAAGACAATTTTGGACGGGACGGCGAAACGTAAAAAACGCATTTTGATTGGCAAAGATGCAAAGGTCGCAAGTTTCTTGCAGCGTTTGATGCCGATCCGCTATCAACGCATCTTGGCGAAATATACAAAAAACCGCGCGCAAATTTAGGCGCGATCTATTCGAAAGTAATTAATTCAAACAATGTCCGTCGTGCGGACTATCCAGCAGGAAGGTCGGGACAACAATATCAAAACTTGTGCCTTCGGTGTTCTTAACCGTGTAGGATCCGCGCATCATGCCAGACGGAGCCGTCAACGGCGCGCCTGATGTATAACGAAAGGTTTCCCCAGAGCGCACGACAGGTGTCTCGCCGACAACGCCTGCACCGCGTACTTCTTGGACTTGGCCACGACTATCTGCGATTTGCCAGAACCGTTCCATAACAGTCAGGTCGTGCTCGCTCTGATTAACGATTTCGACGGTATAAGCCCAAATAAATCGGGAGTCAGATGGATTGGAATGCTCAGCTAGAAATTCTGGCGCGACTCGGACAACCACATTTTCAGTGCATTGTTCATATTGGGCCGTGGATATATCATTCGACATATCGCTCTCCCCCTCGGTTAGTCTTTCGCGCACACCCCACTCCGTATTGCGACTGACGGGTTCGACAAATCTGCCCAACTCGTGTCTCTCTTATCCATGACCCTGACGAAGGATTGTCACACCCGCAAGCGTCTTACTCAGTGGATTGAATGCAAAAATGCAGCAAAAGCATGAACATATTTGTGTTGCGACCCGTTGCGCCACACGTTTGGAGTGATAGCCTATGCGGATGAAACACGGGATACTGCCACGTCAAGATATCGCGCAACTTGTTGCGAACGGCCATATTTTGGGCTTGGTAGAGGACGCGGGTCATCCGCCTTCACTGCAACCTGCGAGCCTCGATCTATGTCTTGGCGATACCGCCTTGCGACTACGTGCCAGTTTCCTGCCTGGGCGAGGCGAGACGGTTGAGGATACGGTAGAGAATATCGTTATGCATCGGATCGACTTAAAAGGCGGGGCGGTGCTGGAAACGGGATGCGTTTACCTCATTCCCCTGCGCGAGAGTATGAACTTGCCGTCAGGTATTGTCGGTCTTGCGAACCCAAAGAGTTCAACGGGACGCTTAGATGTTTTTACGCGCGTGATTTGTGACGGTGGCGAGCAGTTTGATAAGATACCTGCGGGATACACAGGGCCGCTTTATATGGAGGTAGCGCCACGGACGTTCCCCATCCTCGTGCGCCCCGGGGATCGCTTGGGGCAGATGCGGTTTCGCCGTGGTGAACATCAAGACCTACGCACGCAACATGTGAGCATTGACCTTAAGGGGGAGGGCGATGGTTCCGTGATTGGGTACCGGGCTAAACGTCATTCGGGACTTGTAGATATTCGGGGCCTCAAAGCGCATCAAGCCTCGGAGTTTTGGGAGCCGCTGTTTGCACCTAATGGGACTTTGGTACTGGACCCTGAGGAGTTTTATATT
>CALHXF010000161.1 GCA_938040095.1 uncultured Caulobacterales bacterium | reverse complement strand
TTCTCCCACGAGCCAATGGGCACTGACTTCGGCTTCAGGATCACAGAGACGCTCATGCGCAACCTCTGCGGTTTCCATTCCCGTATAGTGGAGCACAAGCATTGTGATTGGGAGTTTTCGGTCGTTGAAATTCGGACTCATCATCGGGGGTACTTTTCATCCATTTGGCGTAAACCCTCTACGAGCATTTCGTGTAACACGGCTTCATCAACATCGCTTAAACGTTTAATATAGAGGCAAGATTTGCCAATTTTATGTTGTCCCAAGCGCGCCAGCTGATCTGAAAAATCTTGATAACCTGGCATAATGTAAATGGAGATGCTTTGCGCGCGGTTGGCAAACCCAAGTCGTAAAGAATCCCCTTCTCGTCCGCTATCATACTTATAGTGATACGCGCCAAAGCCGACTATTCCGCTAGAGAGTTTGCTACCCCAAACCTTAGGTGTCTCACCAACAATTTCGAGCATCATGGCGTGGATGCGCCGGCAATCCATTTGACGTGTTGGGCCTTGGATTTGCGCCAAATAATCTTCGACCTTCAGCTCAGTCGGAACGGTCTTATTCGCCATTAGTCCATCTCCACAGGTGCGGGGCCACCTCTTCGGGCAATATACCAGACACAGGGCAGTATTACCGCGGCCCCGACGATATAGCGCGGATAGAGCGTTTCTTTCAACAAGAGGACCCCGAGGATCGTTGCAAAGACGGTCACCATTATGGTGAGCGGCACAACAAGATTGACGGGATTGGATTGCAATATTCGAAAGTACTGTCCGTGGGCAATGATCGAAACACTGATCGCTGCATAGGTAGCCGCAATAAGGAGCGGAACTTTGTCAACTCTCCAGATTTCAACATGATCGCTTTCGATTGACAGCGACATAATCGAACAGAAGACAAGAACGACCACAGCTGTCCACGCCACATAGGTACGCCAATCAACGTCAGGAACACGGCGTATTGCAACCGTCCCGACAGCCAAAGCAGCATAAGCGCCCAAGATATACAAAAGCCCGATATCCAATCGTAAGGCGCCAGGTTCATATATCATGACCGCAACACCGATCAACGCGCCCATGATGGCTAAAATTCTCCGCCATCCAATGCGTTCTTTCAACCAGAACACCGACAAAATAGAGGCCAGTGGAATCAGCGACTGAGAGATAATTGAGGCACCAGATGCGGGCGCGGTTTGCAAACCTGTATAGAGCAAACCCAAATGCACAGGGCCCACGCAAAAACAGACAAATAAAAGCCTTAGAAACTGTTTCGGTAAGGGTCGGAATAAGAACACACCCATAGGGATTAAGACCAATGCGGCCCGTGTCGCTGCCAACATGAAGGGCGGAACACTCGTTCCCCCTACCGCCCAAGCGGTCATCACAAAATTCCCACCCCAACAGAGGCAGCACAACATCATAACCCAAAAATCAAAAGCCCGCATAACGCGGGCTTAGCAGGCAAAAATTTGATTGGAAGTCTTTAGTCGTCCACGGACCAGCCATCAGGTGTGCGATGCGCATCAACGACTGGGCCTTGGTCTGCAGATCGCGAACCAGTTGACTTAGTTTCAAAACTCGCTTGCGGCGCTGCGCCAAGTTGAGTTTCCATGTCTTGGCGCATCTGTTCGAACTGCGCACCCATCATGGCCTTCGGGCCGAAAGGTTTGCCTGTGACCTTTGCCTTTGCCCAGAAAAAGGCAAAAATGAGAAACCCAATTACGGCAATCCCTGCCACGGCAAAGAGAGCAAAAGCAGCCGAGAACACGATCATGAATAATCCACCGATGGCGGCGATAGCTAAAAACGCTGTGCGGGCAACAGATGAAAGGAGTCCGGGTCGGCGCCCTTGAATTTGGAAAGTCTGGGTCATGACCCATATGTCGTCATGAAAAGGCCGTTCGTCAAGACACCGTTTTGTGTCAAATTCCCCATAATCAAGCGATACGGGGCTTTCGAGACTTCCGTTCGTCCAAAATTTGGCCATAGGCACGATTGATAATCGCCATTTTATGCGTCGCCAACCCAACCATTTCTTGCGGCAGACCCCGCGCCATAAGGCGGTCAGGATGATTAGCTGCGGCTTGCCTGCGGTAAGCACGTTTCAGATTTGAATCTGAAATGTCATATTCCACACCCAGAATGAGATATGGATCATCAGCATCCTGTCCCAAATGCGCACTCCGAATACGTTTGAACTCACCCTCTGAAAACCCGAAGACTTTGGAGACTGTCTCTAGGAAACTTGCCTCATCATCGGTGACAATCCCATCCGCCAGCGCGATATGAAACAACCCATCCATTACGTCTTCAAGAATCCCAGGCTGCGCTCGAAACGCTTTCGCGACGATCCGTGCATAACGCTCAAAACCAAGCGTTGTTTGACGCGCGAGTTCAAAGAATCGTCCTATTGTCGCCTCGGTCTGAGGATCAGTCCGGAACACTTGCCTGAAGGCTAGAATATCTTCGCGACGGACTTGCCCATCGGCCTTGGCCATCTTCGCCCCCAATGCCACCAACGCGGCGACAAGTTTGGCTTCGTCGACAGACGCAGCGCGACCGTTCCCGTCATCTTGGGTTGGCGGGCCAAACAGCCGAGCCGCAGCTGTTGATATGTTGGTCCATAGAGACATTGGATAGCGCGACTATCCCGACTCGCCCTGCTTTGTCACTAGTCGGCGACGGCGGCTCGCAGATAAAGCGACCCAGTATAGACAGAAAGCAAGGCCGCCAACCAAAGCAGAACAAGTCCAATACTGCGAGACATGTCCGTGATCGACAGCACAACATCGTCAAAGGGTAAGGTTGCACGCCCAATCGTCCAAAGGATTAAGGCGGCAATCGACGCCATCTCAAACGCTGTTTTCCACTTAGCTAACTTTGTCGGGGGCATGATACGACCTGTCAGCGCGGCATGTTCGCGCGCGCCCGAGACAAGGATATCTCGAAAGATAATCGCCACGGCAGGATACATGAATATCCAACTGCCTTTCGCGACAATGACAAGAGCAATCAGGCAACCCGCGACCAATAGCTTATCTGCAATCGGATCAATCATACGTCCAAAACCAGACACGACTTTCCATTTACGTGCCAAATACCCGTCGAGCCAATCCGTCGCGGTTGCTGCAATGAATAAACCGCCGACAATTGGGACACTGGCGAAGAGGCTCTCTTGTCGTAATCCAAGCGCTAAAATCCCTGCCATCAAGATTGGAACCACCATGATGCGGCCAATCGTGAGCGCATTGGGGACCCACCACAAATGATGACGATCACTTGGCGTCGTATTAAGAGGGTCGGTCACTCTGCATCACCTGTGTTAGAACAATCGTCCGTTTCAATATCAATGTCTGAGAAATCCAGACGGAATATCGCGACTGCAGTCACGATGGATAAAACTGCTGCGACCCAAAGCGTAATTTCTCCCGCGATCCAGACACCAGGGGATG
>CALHXF010000160.1 GCA_938040095.1 uncultured Caulobacterales bacterium | reverse complement strand
TATCGCCGCTCATATTGACCGATACGCCAACGCGTCGATCAAGCCCGAAGGCATCTGTGAACGCGCCGCGTTCGATCGTTGAGATAAATCGCGAGGAGGCTTCTTCTTCGAACGAGTTATGGGTTTTGAAATGACCCACTTTGAATTTGAATTTGCTGTTAGTTGGCGTGAACTCAACATAGCCATCCGTTAATTCGATGCCGTCACCACCAGAGGTGTGATTGAACTCGAATTTATATTTAACATTGGAGCCGTAAGTGCCTTTGGCAAAAAGCCGCGCGCGACGAACTTCGCTATCTCGTATATCATCTAGGCTGCCGGACGCATTAAAGTCAGCGATAGTATAATCCACCATCACGCGGCCGCCGACTTGAATTGTCGCGTCTTGTGCAAAAGCGACTTGGGGTAAGCTCACGCTTAGCGCGAGCGCCGATACGCCAAAAATAGCTGTCTTATTAAACGTCATCATAAACCTCATGTTTCGACGTAGGGTGCAAAGAACGCGATTCCACTCTTCGCTAAGTTGGCATCCCAATGACAAACTTTGATGACAGGAAGATATCATTTTGTTGACAGTTCCGTCTATTTTTTGCGACAGTTTTATGACGCGCTCGGGAAGCAAGATTTATTATCGCACGGCAATCGTCACCGTTACGGGGCCGCTCTCTATTCTTGTTGGATATGTCTTTGCTAAGAGCTCTAAAACACTCCCATGAGTTTAGCCCCTAGCGCCGCCCACAAGCATTTGAGTTGGTTGCAGCTATAGACCCAGCGTAGCCATTAAACAGTTAAAGCCTGCGCTATGCGTGGAGGTAAATGTAAGGCTGAAAAAATGGACTAGCAAAACAGTCCGTATATTTCAGATGCTTATGTGGGGTAAATGGCGCACTGGGGAGGATTCGAACCCCCGACCCCTTGATTCGTAGTCAAGTACTCTATCCAACTGAGCTACCAGTGCGTACGCCTTGTGAGCGAGCGCGCCTTTAAGCGGAAAACGTCGCAGTCTGCAAGAAGTTTTTACGGGTTTTTTCAGTTTCCGTCATGTCATCACACATTGGAGACATCATTATGCGGCAATAACACTCGGCTTAGGGTTTGTGCGGACATTGCGATGCCGTCTTGCACCATAATCGCGAGGTGCTTGAATTGTTTCTGTGACAAGGCATCTTTCGTTATCGTGGCACCGATGACTGTAGGTTGACCCGCGCTTCTGAGAAATGTGAGTTTCGTGTCTTGAGGCCCTGCACATTGATAGTCAGCGCAAGGTCGGTTTCCGTCAAATTCACCCTGTTTTTCATAGGTCCACACTTGGGAATCTATGCTCCGCACCGCGTCAGGATATCGCGCCTGCAGCGTGTTTTATGATGTGGCGACTATGATACATTAAAATTTCATTTACCTCGCCCAATCTGGGTTCCAAGCCTTAGTCATTGGGCGAATTTTGCTATCTCGCAAAAAGCCTTCCGCATCACTCAAAATGAATATGAATACTGAAACTCTTCCTCCCTCTACGCATAATTTTGATCGGTCCGTTTTTAGAAAACTGACGAAACTCACGCGTTTGAAGGGGGGTGAGCTATCAGCGTTGAGTCGCCTGCATTCGACGCCTTTGCATGTGGCGAAGGGCGAGACATTAATTGAAATGCCTGCGACACAACAAAGGTTTTTCGTTGTCACGTCTGGCTGGCTTTGCGCACATTCAGGTCAAGCTGGGCTGACGCGTCAAGTATATGATATATTTCAAGCCGGAGACTTCGTAGGGTTCGAGACACTTTTAGGCGCGGGTAATTATTTTTCAGTAGAGGCCTTAACGTCAGCGCAGCTCATCGAAATTTCACCTTCCGTCATGGCCCAGTTCATGATGGAAAATCCGCATATCGCGCAACCCTTCCATGCCCTGAACGCCCTTCGCCATATTGTACTCATGGACCGTATGCGATCCATTGCCCGTCAAAAGCCACGCGCACGCGTCGCGCATTTCCTCTTGGAAATTGCTAATCGCGAACGCGTGACCTCGCTTTACCATGATGGCGAAAACGGAAATTCTCTAACATTCAACTTGCCGATGGTACAAATCATGCTGGCCGATTGCATCGGTCTGACAGCGGTGCATATTTCAAGGACACTGACATGGATGACCCAAGAAAACCTGATTGAACGCCCTGCTCGCGCGCTGATCACTCTGAAAAATGAAACCGCATTGATCGACCTCGCACAATATAGAAATCGGTATATTCCCTTCAAGCCTCCGTCTTAGTTCGCCTTAGACCCACGGCCTCATCCACACTCGACCTTGCGGACCCTGCCCATATCATGAAAGAGAGCTGGAGAGACGTCCCCTTAAGGGCCGAATTACAGAGGTTTACTATGAGCGCGCTAAAAACACCCTGGTTGGCCACATATAAAAAACTCGACATCAAAGTCATGCCACCTGCGAACCGTACCTTAGCAAGCTATATAGAAGAACACGCGAGCATCAGACCCAACTCACCTGCGCTACATTATTTCTCCCGCAGCTGGAATTATGGTCAGGTCAATGCTGAGGTGAATCGCCTTGCCAATGCGCTCTCGAGTTTAGGCGTCTTGAAGGGTGATGTTGTCGGCCTGCATATGCCGAACCTCCCGCAGTATTATCTTGCGCTTTCAGCCATTTCAAAATTGGGCGCGATTGGGTCTGGCGTATCCCCGCTGCTCGCCCCGCCAGAACTAGCGCATCAAATCTCTGACGCTCGCATCAAAGTCTTGATGAGTTTCGAAGCGCTCAGCCCCGCTGTTGCGGCCATTACCGCGCCTGATTGCCTAGAGGTTGTTGTGGTCTGCGGCGCGCGTGATTTGCTGGATGCGCCAGACGTGGCTTTACCGACTTTGACACAAGCAAAAACAGTTTCCTTCACCTCAATATTTAACGGTGCTTTGGACACTTTCGAAACGGTCACAGTTGATCCGCAAGACACATTTATGATCCAATATACGGGCGGCACGACGGGAAAACCTAAGGGGGCGATGTTGTCACACAGCACGTTGCTGCATAACCCTTTTCAAGTCCTCGCACTGGCACCAGAGATCAAAGTTGGCGACGAAATCTTCGTCTCCGCCTTTCCATTATTCCATATCGCAGGGCTTTGTTTTTGTTTGATGGGGTTTGTTACAGGCGGGTCCTATGAATGTCTGCCAGACCCGCGCGACACAGATCGTATTTGCGATGCCATGCAATCTCGTCCACCCACACGGATTGCAGCCGTGCCGGCGCTTTATGACATGTTGGTCGCGAATCCAAAATTTGCCGAAATTGATTTTTCCCGCGTCGTCATGGCCTGTTCAGGTGCGGCACCCATGACGCAAGCTACGCAAAATGCTGTGACACATATTATCGGTCGATCCGTGATGTCAGATATTTTTGGCATGACCGAAACGGGGCCGTGCCACACCTCCAACCCAGTCGTGGCCGCAAAAGCAGGGTCTGTTGGTCTGCCCTGCGCTGGCGCAAAAATCCGTATTCGTGATGTCGAAACAGGGCTCAAGGACATGCCCTTCGGTGAACCTGGCGAGATTTGTTCCGCAGGACCACAGCTTATGAAAGGCTATCTTGATCTACCCGAAGAAAGCGCGCGCGCCGTTCGTGAAATTGACGGCGAACGCTGGATGTTCACGGGGGATGTCGGATATATGGATGAAGACGGCTATGTCTTCCTCTGCGATCGCGCCAAAGACATGTTGGTCGTAGGAGGCTTCAAAGTTTTCTCCGTTGAAGTCGAAGACAAACTCGCCAGCCTGCCAATGGTCGCCAGTTCCGCCATTATCGGCACGCCCGACGCGCGGCGTCCCGGCAATGATGTCGTGAACCTCTATGTCGCGCTTACACCAGCTTATAAGGGGGAAAATGAGGCCGGTCTTCGCGCCGATTTGATCGCCTGGATTCGTAAAAATATGGCGGCCTATAAAGTACCGAAACGGATCGTTTTTATTGACGAAATCCCACTTACGCCCGTTGGTAAAATCGACAAAAAGAAACTCCGCGCCGCTGCAATGACTTCAGCGGAATGACATTGCGCCGTGTCTTGGGGTTAGGCGCTCTCACCTAACCCGTTTCGCTAAAACAGACTATCGCTGTTTCCCTGCGAATAAGATCGCAAGGCCAACGACCCAACTTACCCATTTTTCAATGACGTCCGCGAGCGGTCCTGCGATATTATACGCAACCACGGCGATCCCAAACCCTGCCACAATCGCCGCGAAGACAAATACATCCCGTACTTTCATGCCGAGGCATTTCAACAGAACCACAGGTCCAAAAGCGGCCCCAAGCGCCACCCAAGAAAACAATACTCGCGTAAAAATATCCTTCGGCAAGGTCAGCGTCATAATCACAGCAATCACGGCGACGCCAATCATCGCCAAGCGCCCAAAGAGCAGCGCACGCTTTGGGTCGGCATACTTGATTCCACTATCGTGAGACACTGCAGACGCCGCCGCGAGAAGTAAACTATCCACTGTCGACATCACCGCCGATAGAACGGCTGCAATGACAATACCTGCGACAACGGGTGGGAGGTAATTCTGCGCGGCCGTAAAGAATAAGCTCTCCCCGCCTGTGTCTACTTTCAACGCACGCCCTGCGAAGGCTAAACAAATCAATCCAGAATAAATAATCACGCCCCAGCCAATCGTAATGGCAGCGGCTTGTTTGCGCGCGCGATCTGTTCGGACGGACATGATGCGGTTCAAGAGTTGCGGTTGCCCCAATGCGCCCAAACCTGTCCCCAGCAAGCCCATCGCCATGCCAATGCCCGCCATCCCCGCTGCGCCATTTGTAAAACTAAAATAATCATGATGTTCTGTCGCGTGAAGCGTATCGATAACCGCGCCAACCCCACCGGCTGCAGAGACTGTTGCGAGTGGCACGAGGATACACGCCAAAATCATGACACCCGCCTGCAGCGCATCGGTCACACTCGCCGCCCAGAACCCACCTAAAAGGCAATAGGCCACGATCACAGCAGCCCCTAGAATAACGGCCTCGGCGACACCCAAACCAAAAACTTCATCCAGCGCATTACCCGCTGCTTGGAACTGGCTGGAAATGTAAAAGACAAAACAAAACAGAATGAGTGACGCGCAGAGTAAACCCGTCAGACGCTTGGCTTTTCCCGCCATCCCGTCAGTAATAAAATCAACTATCGTGATGTGCCCCTTCGCCACCGTTTCTGCATTCAAACGTGGTCCCATCACGAGCCAAGTTATCAAATATCCAGAAAAAATTCCAGGCACGAGCCATAATCCAACGGCGCCTTGTGTGAAAACAATCCCTGTAAAGCCGAGCAAAACCCAAGCCGAACTCGTGGACGCCGCATAGGACAAGCCAGCCGTCCAGGCCCCCAAGCCGCCCCCTTTACCGCCGCCAGCGATAAAAAAATCAGACTCATCGGATACACGTCGAGACGCCCACCATCCGACGCCAAGCAAGACAATTTTATACGCAATCAACGTGATAAGTACGATGGTGGTTTCAGTCATGTAATCCCCATTCATTCAGGCCCTTCTTTGCAGGTTTGACCCAAGGCCACCCTTGGGTCTAGTCAACCAACCATTCAAGAGAAAATCTGTCACGTTATTATTGAGGGTGCGCTCCCGCTTTTATGGCGTTATATCGGGGGGATGATCGAAACACCCAATTTACTGATTGATAGACCTGAGCCTGGCATTGCCCGTCTGACTCTATCACAACCCGCACGGCGCAATGCGCTGAACGCTGCCATGTGGGCGGCCATTCCGAAAATCCTAACCGAGCTTGCTGAGGACACGACGCTCCGGGCCTTGATCCTCACCGGGGATGGGGAACATTTTGCGGCGGGTGCGGATATCTCCGAATTCGCAACACTATATTCGACACCAAAATCTGCTGCCAAAATCAGTGCCGATATTCAACGCGCATTCCACACGATCGCTGCTTTTCCCATGCCTACAATTGCGATGATCCGTGGCGCGTGTATCGGCGGAGGTTGCGGCTTAGCGTTATGTTGTGACCTGCGCTTTGTCGACACAACGGCCAAATTCGCGATAACTCCCGCAAAGCTTGGCCTTGTGTATCCCTTTGGAGATATTGCGCGATTGATCGATGCCGTAGGCGTCGCCAATGCGAGTGATATCATGCTATCTGCGCGGATCATTAAAGCCAAACCTGCCCGAAAAATGGGCTTGGTCCACCGCGTTGTCGGTGTAGATGCGCTGGAAGAAGAGGTCATGACATATGTGGAGGCTATGACAGCTCTATCACCAGAAAGTCTGCGCGTGACCAAATCAATGATCACGGCCTATCGGGACGGCCAACGCATGGACACCCCCGAAACAGACGCACAGTTCCTAGCTGGGTTTTCATCCAAGGACTTCGGTGAAGGCTTTCGCGCCTTTTTAGAAAAACGGAAACCCGATTTCCGTGACAAGACATCTAGGCCATGATCTGACGGTTTATCCTGGGATGGAAAATCGACCCACTTGTTTGCGTTCGTCAAAACGAGTGTTGTGACCTTCAGAGAAGGTCGTCACTATTCGCTTCGCGACAAACCCGTTTTAAATAAACGGTTGACGAGTCATATCGAGAGCACTTTCGGCAGAGCATAGGCCACCGTTGAAAAAGCCGACGGCTCGGCGTGACCTTCACCGAAGATACGCACCTCAATCGTCGCAGAGGTTTTCCCGATACGCAGGAGTTTACCTTCGGCGCGCACCAAAGGCCCCAAACACGGACGTAAGAAATGCATATTCAAATTCGATGTCACGGCCATCGGCGTAATGCCCAATTTTGTGAAGACAACGACATAGGCGATTGTATCTGCCAAGCTCATCTGCGTAGGACCACTGACCATATTTCCAGGACGCATATGGCGCGCGTCAGAGTGTAGCTCTAAGGCTGCAAATCCATCTCCCATTTCGGTAACGACAACAGCTACATCATTGTGCTGAAAATGGGATGTAAACATAGCATTGACGGCGTCTACATCCGTGAAAGGTATATTGCGTTTAGCGCCATTTGAGTCAGTCATATTTTCTCTCAACGTGAGGTGCAGATAGTATTTTTCATTTCACCTCTGGTAGGAAGTTCTTTGATGAATTTCAATTTTTCCATCACAATACTCTCGGACATAGAACGATGAATTTAAGAAAGTAGAATACCTTTTTCTAACCAACGGGCCACACAGTAAAATCTTGCGACAAATCGAATTTTGAGCTTCAAAATAAACGGCCCACTGCAGATCACTCGCGGTACAGCATCAAGTATGATCGAAACATACCGCACCGCAATTCAATCAGATTTACAACGAGATCCCGCTGTGATCTTAAGTCAGCAACCCGCTATTCCGCCTCATATTCGCGCGGCTGCAACCGAACGGGCGAGGACCTTAGTCACCCGTTTGCGGAACGACGCCAAACCCGGATTGATGGAAAAATTTCTCGGCGAATATGGTCTTTCAACGGATGAGGGCGTTGCCCTGATGTGTCTCGCCGAAGCCTTGTTGCGCGTCCCTGACAAAGAAACGATGGATGACTTAATTGAAGACAAAATCGCCCCCTCCCAATGGAGTACACATTTAAACAAGAGCAGCTCTGCCCTCGTCAACGCTTCGACATGGGGGCTCATGCTGACAGGGAAAGTCTTAGATACGGATGATAGTCAGGGCGTTGTCAGAACTTTACGCACCGTTGTAAAGCGATTGGGCGAACCCGTTATCCGAACAGCCGTCCGTCAAGCCATGCGCGAGATGGGACGTCAGTTCGTTTTAGGCGAAGACATTCAAGACGCGCTAAAAAATCGCCGTGCAGGATATCGGTATTCTTTCGACATGCTAGGCGAAGCCGCAATTTCAACAGCTGATGCAAGGCGATATGAGACCGCCTATCGAGATGCTGCAGAAGCGCTCGCGCCCTATTGCAACTCGACATCCGTTCACGACAATCCGGGGATTTCAGTGAAACTTTCAGCGCTTCACGCTCGTTACGAAACCCTACAAGCTGCACGTGTTCATGGCGAATTATTGCCACGTCTAAAGGGGTTAGCTCTCATCGCAGTGAAGTCTGGAATTGGCCTAAACATAGACGCAGAAGAAGCTGACCGTCTTGAGCTTTCGCTCGATCTTTTCGAGTCTCTCGCCCGCGATCCTGATCTTGCCGGATGGGATGGATTAGGCTTAGTCGTGCAAGCTTACGGCCTAAGAGCCGCATCTGTCATCGACTGGATCGCCACCCTTGCCAAAGACACAGATCGTCGCTTCATGGTTCGCCTCGTGAAAGGTGCCTATTGGGATGGTGAAATCAAACACGCGCAAGTCGGCGGGCATGACCACTTTCCAGTGTTCACCACCAAGTCAGAAACAGATCAAAACTTTGCACTATGCGCCGCAAAACTCATGGGCTTTCGCCCATTCCTATACCCTCAATTTGCCACCCATAACGCCCGAACAACTGCCGAAGTTCTTGAGCTGGCTAAGGGGGATTTAAGTGGGTTTGAATTTCAACGTTTGCATGGCATGGGCGATACTTTGCATGAAATTTTACGAGAAGACACAAATGTCCCCTGCCGCATTTATGCTCCTGTGGGGATACATCGCGACCTGCTAGCTTATCTCGTGCGACGGCTTTTAGAAAACGGCGCAAATTCATCATTCGTCAGTCAAATCACAGATCGCGATGTTGCCATCGAAGCCATTATCACGGATCCGTTCGAACACTCACAGGCACCAATTGTGGCTGCCGCAAAAGATATTTTCTCGCCGCGAGCGAATTCTCGTGGATGGAACTTACAAGACCCCGAAGAACTTGTAGCTTTCGAAGACAATCGCTCTCCCTTCGAAACGAAACATTGGACAGCCGAACCTCAACTGGCGGAATCCTCAAGCAAAAAGGGAGTCCCTCAAGACATAATGAATCCTGCGAACAATTCAGATGTCGTTGGCACAGCCTGGTTTGCGACCCCTGCGCATGTGGAATTGGCTTTTCAAAATGCGAAACCTTGGGACGCACCAACTAAAACCCGCGCGGAATTTCTGCGTCACGCAGCCAATCAACTGGAGGCTAGACACAGCGAAATTTTTGCTTTGCTTGCGCGTGAAGCAGGTAAAACCGCGGCCGATAGCGTTGCGGAACTCCGTGAAGCTGTAGATTTTCTGCGGTTCTACGCTGACGAAGGCGAGACGAATACAGGTGAAACACGCGGCACCATCATTACAATTGCGCCGTGGAATTTCCCTCTTGCGATTTTCTTGGGGCAAATCGCAGCTGCCCTTGCCGCTGGGAATGCCGTGATTGCAAAACCCGCCGAAGCGACGCCGTTGATCGCAGCACTCGCGGTAGAGGTTCTACACAAAGCTGGCGTTCCGAAAACGGCGTTGCAGAACTTACCTGGCGACGGGCCTATCGTGGGTGCAGCTCTCACGGGGGACTCACGCGCCGATGGCGTCGTGTTTACAGGCAGCACATCAACCGCTCAGATCATCAATCGCAATGTCGCGACGAACCTCTCACCGCACGCTTTGTTTATTGCCGAAACGGGTGGAATTAATTGTATGATCGTCGATAGCACGGCCCTCCCTCAACAAGCCGTTACGGATATTATCGCCAGTGCCTTTCAGAGCGCAGGCCAAAGATGTTCGGCGCTCAGGATGCTCTATCTGCAAGATGACATTTTTGAGCCAGTGCTGAAAATGCTCACGGAAGCTATGGATGAATTAACACTCGGCAATCCATGGGACACAACAACAGACGTTGGGCCCGTTATTGACCAAGTGGCTAGAGCACGCTTTGCAACCTATATTTCTAATGCAGATGTCATTCACACAGCTGGCGAACTTCCCGATACAGGGCATTTCGTGCAACCAACACTGGTTCGGGTTGGGGGTCGAAAGGAGGTCAAACAAGAGATGTTTGGCCCGATCTTACATGTCGCTAGATTCGAGACGAAACAAATTCCTGATATTTTGGGAGACATCGAAGCAGCAGATTATGCGCTCACATTTGGACTTCATACGCGGATTGATAATCGCGTTGATGACATCACACGAAAACTTCGGGTTGGGAATATCTATGTGAACCGAAACCAAATTGGTGCAGTCGTCGGCAGTCAACCCTTCGGTGGATCAGGACTCTCTGGCACAGGTCCCAAAGCTGGTGGCCCAAATTATCTCCCGCGTTTCTTGCGAAATTCACACGTAACGCTACCCGTTTCCAATCGCGTCCAATCCGACCATGTTGAAGCTCAATCGCAAATCGACGCGGCACCTCTTCCGACTAAAGACGTTTTGAACGCATTGGATTGCCCCGGCCCAACAGGGGAAAGCAATCGTCTCTCCACATATGCACGTGGGCGTATTTTATGCTTGGGACCAGATGTCGATAGGCAAGCCGAATTAGTCCGCACAGCAGGCGGTACCGCCGTCAAACTGCCAACACTTCACCCGACGGCACTTGAACATCTCTTAGGTTTTTCGGGTGTGATATTTTGGGGTTCAGAAGAGGATCAAAAAGTCGCGAGACAATCACTTGCACGGCGCAACGAAGCCATCCTGCCCCTGATGACAGGTGAAGATGTACATTGGGCGGTCACGACAGAGGTCCACGTTTGCGTAGACACGACAGCCAGTGGCGGCAACGCAGATCTATTAGCGGGCCAGGCCTAATACAGGTTCGACACTTGCTCTTAGAGCGTTCCGTCGATCAGTTTCATGATGCCAGAGAAATCGAGACTATCGTCACCGCTGGCTTCCATTAAGCCGTAAAGTGCCATCGCCTGAGCACCCAACGGCGTGACAGCCCGTGCAGATTGGGCCGCATCCTGCGCGAGACGTAAATCTTTCAACATCATCGCCGCCGCAAATCCGGGTTGATACCCACGGTTCGAGGGCGCGGATTCGACAGGGCCAGGTGCAGGACAATAATTCGTCATGGACCAATTTTGTCCCGAAGCTGTCGATGAAATATCGTAAAATGTCTGCGCATCCAGACCTAGTTTTTCAGCTAAATTAAAGGCCTCGCAAGTGCCGATCATGTGAATACCCAAAAGCATATTATTGGCGATCTTCGCAACTTGCCCGTTACCAGCCCCGCCAGCATGGAAGACATTTTTACCCATAATATCCAACACAGGTTTTGCGCGAGCAAATGCAGCGTCCGCACCCCCACACATAAATGTCAACGTCCCCGCTGTCGCACCTGCAACCCCCCCGGAGACAGGTGCGTCAATCATTTCAAACCCAGCGCTTTCAGCTTCAGAAATGACCTTACGGGCGGTGTCCACATCAATGGTGGAGCAATCGATGAAGAGTGAGCCTTCCGATGCGTGTTTCATCACGTCTGCATAGACGAGTTCAACATGTTTCCCTGCAGGCAGCATCGTGACAACAATGTCAGCCGAGGCGACTGCATCTTTGGCGTTATCAGCTTGGACGCAACCTGCTGCAACGGCCTTGGCGAGAGCATCAGCATTGATATCCAAAGCGCGCACATCATGCCCTGCCTTTGCAAGGTTACTCGCCATGCCAAGGCCCATGTTCCCAAGGCCGATAAATGCAATCGTGCTCATGCGTCATCTCCGGCAGACAAAAATTCTAGCGGCTCCATCGCGTGACGCCCCAAGACACGAGACACTTGAGCTTGGGTGACGTCTCCCATGTCATGCGACCATTTGGGGCTACGGTCTTTATCTATTAATTGCGCGCGAATACCTTCGTAGAAATCCTGCGTCTTCAAAAATCCAAGTGAATAATCTAGCTCACGCGACATCGCATCCCGAAAGTTCAAAGTGCGACCCCGACGCAAGGCTTCCAATGTTACAGACAGCGCCAGTGGGGATTTCCGGCGTAAGGTCATTGCTTGCTTGGTCGCCCAGTCTGATCCGTCCGTATCAAGTCCCCGCAAGATCGCTGGTACGGTTGCCTCATCGAAACATTGAATTGCAGCAGGCAAGGCCGCTGTCGTTGGTGGGCGACGGACGAAATCCTTCATGACATTTACGACGGCGACGTCAGTACCATCCAGGTCGGCCACCCCGAGAGCCGCAATAAGAACATCGTGGTGATCTGTCGGTACATAGGCATTCGCAACACCCACTGCATAGGCCGATGCCATATCTAAGCGCGCACCTGTCAATCCGAGCCAGTTACCGATTGCCGTTCCGAGACGCGGGAGAAAATAGGAACCACCTACATCTGGGAAATAGCCGATACCTGTCTCAGGCATCGCAAATAGTGTATTATCACCCGCCACGCGTAACCGACCGTGAACGGACAGACCAACGCCACCCCCCATAACAAACCCATCGATCAGAGCGATATAGGGTTTAGGGTAGCGAGAGATATATTCATTCAAGGCATATTCGGTGCGCCAGAACTGTTCCGCGCGTGTGTCACCTGCTTTACCACTATCATGGAGAAGTATGACATCGCCACCCGCACAAAAGGCCCGTTCGCCAGCACCGTCGACGACCACAGCGCCAATGTCTGGATCAGATGCGAAGTCTTGCAACGCGCGTGTCATGCCAATGCACATGTCTTCGGTAAGCGCGTTTAAAGCTTCGGGGCGATCCAAAGTGATGTGGCCAATTGAACCTGTTTTTCTAGCAATAATTTGATCTGTCATTGTCGCCTACATCTGTTTTGCGTGGGGGGCTTGTCGGTTAAATGGGGTCATTCACTGCCGTGTCAAACTGCGACCCACGATCATCCGCATTATCTGGTTCGTACCTTCTAGGATTTGATGGACCCGCAAGTCACGCACGATTTGTTCCAATGGATAATCTTTAAGATAACCGTATCCTCCGTGGAGTTGCAGTGCATCATTAGCAATTTTGGAACACATGTCTGTCGCGAAGCGTTTCGCCATGGCGCAAGCTGCACCTGCGTTAGGCGCTTTGTGGTCCAATAAATCTGCGGCGCGATAGAGCATCAAACGCGAAGCTTCTAACTCTGTGGCCATATCGGCCAGCATGAATTGGGTGTTCTGAAACGCGTCGATAGATTTTCCGAACTGTTTGCGTTCGCGCGTGTATTCCAACGTCGCATCCAGCGCTTTCTGCGCGCCGCCAAGGCTGCAAGCCCCAATATTAATACGCCCACCGTCGAGCCCTGACATGGCAAAACCGAACCCTTCACCCTCACCGCCGACTCGATTAGAGGCAGGAATGCGGCAATCTTCAAAAATCACTTGAGCGGTTGGCTGGGCGTTCCAGCCCATTTTTTTTTCATTTGCGCCGAAGGCCAAACCTGATGTGCCTTTTTCTACGACGAAGCAGGAAATACCCCGCGCACCGTCATCGCTCGTGCGGGCCATAACGACATAAATGTCCGACCATCCCGCGCCAGAGATAAATGTCTTTGTCCCATTGAGTACATAATCATCACCGTCACGCACTGCTTTCGTAGAGAGCGAGGCCGCGTCTGATCCTGCGCCAGGTTCCGTGAGGCAATAGCTGGCGATGAGGTCGCCTGCGGTCAGGCGCGGCACGTATTTGGCGCGCAAATCCGCATCGCCGTAACGATCAACCATCCATGTCGCCATATTATGAATAGTCATCATAGCCGTGTGGGACACATCGCCGGCTGCGAGCTGTTCAAATACGAGGGCAGAGGCTAATCGGGTAAGACCCGTCCCGCCGTGTTCCTCACCCGTGTAAATACCGCAAAACCCAAGCTCGGCGGCTTTGGTGAAAACCGTGCGATCTAGGAATTTCT